>JBKJZQ010000037.1:0-11689 GCA_046715095.1 Actinomycetota bacterium
ATGAGGTACCTCGGCATGGTCGCCGGCGCCCACGTGATCCAGCGGAGCAGCGCGGGCGAGACGCCCGTAGAGGCCGATGGCGAGCGGCTCTGGTTCGAGCGGGCCGGAACCGCAGAGGCGGACCTGAGGGACGGCGACCTCGGGATCGGGGCGACGATCGCCGCGGCACTCGGGCTGCCCGAGGACGACTTGATCCTCGAAGCGCGCGAGATCGGTCGTCACGGACAGTTGTACCCGGCCGTGTCCTCGGCCGGCCTCGACCAGCTGATGGTGCCCGTGTGCAACCTCGCGGCGCTCGGCGCGGCATCGCCGAACGTCGACCACCTGCGCGCGCTGCCCGGGATGGGGGTGTATTGCTTCACCGCAGTCGGCGCCGGAACGATCAGGGCTCGCGGATTCTTCCCCGAGGTGAACGTGCCGGAGGATCCGGCTACCGGCTCGGCGGCAGCATCGCTCGGCATCTACCTCGCGGACCGCCTCGGACCGATCGAGTTCGAAGTGATCCAGGGGGTCGAAATGGGACGGGAGTCCCACATCTATGTCGTGGCCGAGGCCGGACGGGTGCGCGTCGGCGGCGGGTGCGTGCTCGTGTTCGAGGGCGAGATCTCCGTGCTTCCCTGAGTCGTTACCCTGCAGCGATGAGAGAGATCCTTCCCGATACCGCCCGCGAGACCTCCGGTCGTCTCGAGATCGGTGGTTTGTTCGCAGGCGAGCTCGCCGATCGTTACGGGACGCCCCTGGTCGTGCTGGATCGCGCTACGTTCGAGGCGAGGGCCCGCGCCTACGGCAAGGCGCTTGGAGCCGACCACGTCTTCTACGCCGGCAAGGCCCTCTGCTGCGTCGCGATCTGTGAACTACTCGCCGGGCTCGGACTCGGTCTCGACGTCTGCACCGGCGGGGAACTCGAGACCGCGATCGCGACAGGTTTTCCGACCGAAAGCATCATCTTCCACGGCAACAACAAGTCCTCGGCCGAACTCCAGCAGGCCAAGGACTTCGGCGTTGGTCGCATCGTGGTGGATTCCCTCGACGAGCTCGACCGCATCGAGGCCATCGGCGCGACCTCCGACCTGCTCCTGCGCGTGACTCCGGGCGTTGAGGCTCACACGCACGAGTTCGTGCAGACCGGCCAAGAGGATTCGAAGTTCGGCTTCGGTCTCGAAGGCGGCGTCGCGATGGACGCGTTGAGGCGAGCGCTCGAGCTGGAGACATGCAACGTGGTTGGGATCCACGCCCATATCGGCTCCCAGATCTTCGAGATGTCTGCCTTCGATCTCGCCGTCAAGCGTCTGGCGACGTTCCTCGCCCGCGCCCGCGACGAGCTCGATTTCACCGCAACCGAGCTGAATCTCGGGGGAGGTCTGGGGGTCGCCCACAACGAGGACGAGATGACCCCCGATCCCACCGGTTCGTGGGACCATATCCGCGCCGCGGTCGACCGGGAGTTCAAGGGCAACGGGTTGGAGGCTCCGGAGCTGTTCGCCGAGCCGGGACGTTCGATCGTCGGCTCGGCCGCGGTGACCCTCTACCGCGTCGGAACGATCAAGAAGATTCCCGGCGTGCGGACGTACGTCTCCGTCGACGGCGGGATGTCGGACAACATCCGCCCCGCGCTCTACGGAGCTCGGTACGAAGCGTTCCTCGCGGAGCGCATGGATGCCCCCAAGGGGCCGCGGGTCACGTTGTCGGGCAAGCACTGCGAGTCGGGAGACGTGCTGATCCACGACGTCCACCTGCCGGCCGACATCGCGGTGAGCGATCTCGTGTGCATCCCGGCCACCGGCGCATACACGTACTCGATGGCTTCCAACTACAACAGGGTGCCGCGCCCGGCGGTGATCATGGTTTCGGGCGGGGAGGCAACTGTGATCGTCGAGCGCGAGACCGACCATGACCTCTTGCGCCTTGACCGGCGCCTGGACGGCTCACCTATCTCGGGATCTTCAAACTGACATCGCTGCGCCCGCCAGTTCTCAGATCCCTCACTTGAGGAGCCGGGACATCCTCCGGTCGGCGAGGACTTTGCCGCCGGTCTGACAGACGGGGCAGTAGACGAGCTCGCGCGATTCGTACGACACGTGCTCGAGCTTCGTTCCGCAGCGAGGGCAGGGCTCGCCGAAGTGGTTGTGGATCGAGAAGCGGTCGCCCATCTTTGCCGGCAGGCCCCCGGTCCGTTTCCGCTCGCGCTCGGTCGCGGCCGTCAGCACCTTCCTGGTTTCGCGGAGGAGCGTCCGGCGCGATTCCTCATCCAGGCTCGACAGCGTCGCGTAGGGGGACATCTTCGCCGCGTGGAGGATGTCGTCGGCGAAGCCTCGCCCGATGCCCGCCACCGTCCGCTGATGTCTGAGGAACGTGTGGAGCTGCCGGCGATCCGTTCCCTGCATCACGAGCTCCCCGAACGCATCGTCGAAGGGCTCCGGTCCGAGTCCTTCGAGGGGGCCTGCCTCTCCCTCCCTCAGGACCCACCACGCGGCTTTCCGCTCGGTACCGAACTCCTTGACGAGGATCGAGGGAGCGCCGTCGAACCTGAGTCTCACGACCGCTCCCCGGGGCTTCGTCGACTTGGGCGGTGCCTCGATGTCGACCCGGCCACCTTGCGACAGGTGGATCAAGACCCGGTAGGGCGGGAGCGATAGGTCCAGGTACTTTCCCCGGCGGGAGACGCCCGCGACTACCTTGTCTTCGAGTTCCTTGGGGTTTATCTCGAACGTCTTGAGCGCCGAGAACCCAAGCACGTCTGCGCTCTCCACGGCGCAGCCCTGAAGCACACCGGTCATCCGCTCGGAGAGCGCCTCTAGCTCGGGAAGTTCAGGCATCAGCAAACCTTACGACCGGGCGGTGCCAATAGGATTGACGTCCACGACGGATCAGGAGAAGTGATGAGCCCCACAGTGAAGGTCGGACTCTTGGGATGCGGGATCGTGGGTGGTGCGACCGCCCGGATCCTGATGGACCACGCCCCCGACATCAGTATGCGAGCCGGAGCCGATCTCGAGATCGCGCGCATCGCGGTGCGGAGCCTCACCAAAGAACGTGAGGTGAGCCTCCCGCCGGAGAAGTGGACCACCGACCCGTGGGCCGTCGTGAACGATCCCGAAATCGATGTCGTCGTAGAAGCAATAGGTGGCATCGAGCCGGCGAAGGACCTGATCCTCGCTGCCCTCAAGAACAAGAAGCACGTGGTGACGGCGAACAAGGAGCTGCTCTCGACGCTCGGCAAGGAAGTGATGGATGCGGCCGAGGAGGCGGGGGTGGATCTTCTGTTCGAGGCATCCGTGGCCGGAGGCATCCCGATCATCCGGCCGATGAAGGAGTCCCTTGCTGGTGACCGGGTGCGCCGCGTCATGGGCCTTGTTAACGGTACGACCAACTTCATCCTCACGCGCATGTCCGAAACCGGCGAGTCGTTCGCCGAGTCCCTCGCCGAGGCGGAACGACTCGGCTACACGGAGATGGACCCCTCGGCCGACATCGAGGGTTACGACGCCGCCGCCAAGCTCGCGATCCTCGCGTCGCTGGCGTTCAACGCCCGGGTCGTGGCGGGCGACGTCGAACGCGAGGGGATCAGCGCGGTGAAGGCGAGCGACATCGTCGCGGCTCACGAACTGGGTTACGAGATCAAGCTGCTCGCGGTCGCCGAGATCGACGAAGGTCAGGTCGCGGCGCGGGTTCATCCATCGATGGTCCCGAAGAACCACCCTCTGGCGGCCGTGCGCGATGTCTTCAACGCGGTCTTCGTGGAGAGCCAGGAGTCGGGTGAGCTGATGTTCTACGGACGGGGAGCGGGCGGGGGCCCTACCGGCTCCGCGGTCGTCGGGGACCTCGTCGAGGTCGCCCGAAACATCGTGTCCGGAGGACGCTCGGCCGGATGCACCTGTTATCACTCCCGGGCGAAGATCCGTCCCCATGACGAAACGCGCGTCCGCTACTACGTCGTTCTGTCGGTCCTGGACCAGGCGGGCGTGCTCTCTACCGTGGCCGGTGTGTTCGCCAACCACGATGTCTCGATCGCGAGCGTCAGGCAGGAAGGCGCCGGTGACGAGGCGACCCTCGCGCTCATCACGCACCTCGCGACCGAGGGCCAGCACGGTCAGACGTTCTCCGAGTTGGCCAAACTGGACTCGGTCAAAGAGATCACCTCGAGACTTCGGGTCGAAGGGACCGGTGAGGAGTGAGCGGGGCGGGGACATCCTCCGGCATCATCGAGAAGTACCGCTCCCATCTCCCGGTTTCCGCTACGACACCGGTGGTATCTCTCGGCGAGGGCGCCACTCCATTACTTCCTTCTGAGAGACTGTCCGGGCGAACCGGAGCGCAGGTCTACCTCAAGTACGAGGGCCAGAACCCGACCGGCTCGTTCAAAGACCGGGGCATGACGCTCGCGGTGTCAAAGGCGCTCGAAGCGGGGTCGCGGGCCGTCGTGTGCGCCTCGACCGGCAACACCAGCGCATCGGCAGCGGCCTACGCGGCGAGGGCCGGGCTCACGTGCGCGGTGCTGGTCCCCGAGGGGTACGTGGCCCTCGGCAAGCTGGCCCAGGCGCTGGTCCACGGCGCGCGTGTCGTGGAGATCGAGGGGAACTTCGATGTCGCCCTGACCCTCACGAAGGAGCTCGCTCAGGCGGGCGAGATCACGCTCGTGAACTCGGTCAACCCCCACCGGATCGAGGGCCAGAAGACGGGAGCGTTCGAGATCGTCGAGGCGCTCGGTGGTGCACCCGACCTCCATCTGATCCCGGTCGGGAACGCGGGGAACATCACCGCCTATTGGAAGGGTTACCGCGAGGCCGTCGAGGCCGGATGGAGCGAGAGCACTCCTGCGATGCACGGCTTTCAGGCCGAGGGCGCAGCCCCTATCGTCACCGGGCGAGCGGTGGCCGATCCGGACACGATCGCGACCGCGATCCGTATCGGGAACCCGGCGTCGTGGGATGGAGCCAACGAAGCTGTCTCCGCGTCGAACGGGTCGATCTCCGCGGTGAGCGATGCCGAGATCCTGGATGCCTACAAGCTGCTCGCCTCCGAGGGGATATTCGTCGAGCCGGCCTCCGCGGCGTGCGTCGCCGGCCTCCTCAAGATGAGCAACGAGGGCAGGATCGATCCCGGGGCGGCGGTCGTGTGTGTCTTGACCGGGCACGGACTGAAAGACCCTGAACGGGCTCTCGCGATGGCTCCGGACAGGATGAAGGCTCCCGCCGAACTCGAGCCGATCAGGGACCAGCTCGGCCTCGACTGAGGCGACCGCCTCTGTTTCCGCGCGCGAAGCGAGATATAAAGAGCGCCACATGCCAGCCGCGGTGAAGGTCCTCGTGCCCGCAACGGTGGCCAACCTTGGTCCCGGGTTCGACGCGCTCGGGGTGGCGGTGAAGATGTATCTCGAGATCGAGGTCGAACCGCGCAAGAGCTCGATCGACATCATGGTCGAGGGGGAGGGTGCCGAGAGCATCCCCATAGACGATTCCAACCTCGTGATCCGGTCCATGAACGCATTCTTCGATCACGTCGGCCGTCGTCCCGCAGGGTACGCGGTGCGCGTCAAGAACCCCATCCCCCTCGGATCCGGCCTGGGCTCGTCGGCTGCGGCCGTGGTGGGGGGCCTCTTCGCCGCCCGCTCCCTTTCGAATCGATCCGTCCATCAATCCGAGATGGTCGAACTTGCCACGCGCATCGAAGGTCACCCCGACAACGTCATCCCGGCCCTCGTTGGGGGCCTGGTCGTCTGCTACCAGGGTGGGGTCTCGAACGAAACGCGTTTCTTCCGGATGGAGGCATCCGAGCGCTTGGTGCCGATCCTCGCGGTCCCGCGCGAGGGGTTCTCCACCGCCGAAGCTCGGGGTGTGCTCCCCAAGAAAGTCGCGTTCGCCGACGCCCAGTTCACGGCATCGAGAGCGGCCCTGCTGGTGGCGGCGATGATGGCGGGGGCCGGTTCCGACGTCTTGGCTCAAGCGATGGACGACAAGCTTCACGAACCTCATCGTCTCCGCCTCCAACCCGAGACCGCCGCCGTTCATCGAGAGCTGCGAGCGGCCGGACTAGCGGTAGCGCTTGCCGGGGCAGGGCCTTCCCTGCTGGTGGTCGTGCCGAGGCCGGAGGCTGTGACGCGCGCCGAACAGATCAGAAGGGTCTGCCGCGCGAGGAACGCCGGCTGGCGCGTGTTCGTGAGCGAATGGGAACCAGAGGGAGCCAAGACGATCGGCTGATAGCCGCTCGGCTGCCGTCTGGTCCGTTAGTGTTCTCGCATCGGGTTCGGTCTCCGGTACTCCGTTCCTTCTCCCCAGGACCGATGGATCCCCGGTCTCCGGATCCCCGGTCCCCATAGGAAGAGAGTCTCGACATCCGTTTATTGGTCGTGGTCGACGGCGAGCACTATCCACCGGTGGTTACCTCCGCTCTTGCGGATATAGCGACCGGTGGTGATGAGGTCGTCGCGGCGGTACTCGTCGGTGGACGCGAGAAGCTTCCCGCCGGCGGCATCGGCGCTTACGGGGACGTTCCGGTGCGGTCGGGTGGTGATCCTCGGGCGCTGCTCGATCGGGCGATCCTCGAGCTGGCTCCGGACGAGATCCTCGACCTGTCCGACGAGCCGGTGCTCGACTACCGGCGCCGCCACGACCTCATCTCCCTGGCCCTCTATCGGAACGTTCCGTACCGGGGCATGGATTTCCGGTTCACGCCGCCGCCTCGACCCGCTCTGTCGAAGCGTCCGAGCCTGGCGATCATCGGAACCGGCAAACGAACCGGCAAGACGGCCGTGTCGGGATACGTCGCGAGGACCCTGCACGCGGCGGGGATCGCACCGGTCGTCGTCGCTATGGGGCGCGGCGGTCCCGAGGAGCCCGAGGTTCTGCGTGGGGACGAGATCGATCTCACCCCCGCCGATCTTCTGGCGCTGGCCAACCAGGGCAAGCACGCGGCGTCCGACTACATCGAAGACGCGCTGCTCTCCCGGGTCCCCACCGTCGGGTGCCGGAGGTGCGGGGGCGGCCTGGCCGGTGGGATCGAGATCTCGAACGTTCCGCGCGGCATCGAGATTGCGGATTCGATAGCCGCCGACATCACGATCCTCGAGGGGTCGGGGGCCTCGATCCCGCCCGCGCATGCCGACGTCAGCGGTCTCGTCGTGCCTGCATCGATCCCCGAGGAGTACCTCGCCGGATACCTGGGCCCCTACCGGATGTTGCTTGCGGACTTCGTGGTGGTTAGTATGTGCGAGTACCCTTTCGGTACTCCCTCCCAGATCTCGCAGGTTGCGAGTCGTATCCAGGATTCGTTCCGTCCAGCGAGACGAGGAGGAGGGTCCCGTGAGGCGATCCGGGTGGTGCGAACGGTGTTCCGTCCAGCGCCCACCGTCCCCGTCCAAGGAATGGCGGTTTTCGTAGCCACGACTGCTCCAGAGGCAGCTGGAGAGTCGATCTCCAGACACCTCGAGGAGGAGCACGGCTGCAGGGTGGTCGGCATCAGCCACGCGCTATCCGACCGGGAACAACTAGAAGCCGATATCCAGACGATCGGTAAGGGGGCAGACACCCTGCTCTGCGAGATAAAGGCGGCAGCGATCGACGTTGCAACGAGACGAGCTCTGGATCTGGGCATGAACGTCGTCTACATGGACAACGTGCCCGTGGGCATCGAAGGAGACGACCCGGAGAGTGTCGTGACCTGGGCTGCGGAACTAGCGAGTGAACGTCATCAGAGAGAAGAAGGATGAACGAACCAAGGCGCAAGCACATCTTCATCGCCGAGCGCGAGCACGGCTTTCCGTACTCGAAGGGGCTGACCGCGTCCCAGTTGATGGTGACCGGGTTGTCGCCGGGCCGCTCCTACTCCGTAGCGAACAAGGTCGAAGAGGAACTCGTGGCCCTCGATCGCGAGACCGTCACCACCGAGAGGCTCACCGATCTGACGCTCGAGGTCCTGCGCCGCGAGGCCGGAGACCGCTTCGCCGAACGGTTCATCAAGTGGCAGTCGGTGGCCGGACTGGACATCCCGCTGATCATCCTGATCGTCGGCGCGACGGGGGTTGGGAAGTCCACCATAGCGACACAGCTGGCGACTCGGCTCGGCATCACGCGGGTCGTTTCGACCGACGCGGTTCGCGAGGTGCTGCGGAGTGCGTTCACCGAGCAGATGTTCCCCACGCTTTACTCCTCCTCATTCGACGCCGATGAAGCAGTGAGGCAGCCGATCCCTCATTCGGGTGACAGGCTGATCATCGGTTTCCGGGAACAGGCAGCGGCGGTAGCCGTCGGGGCCCAAGCACTGATCAACCGGGCGATCACTGAGGGTACCGATCTGATCCTCGAGGGTGCGCACCTGGTACCGGGGTTTCTGCAGAGCGTCGAGAGTGACGAAGCTGTGGTGGTCCCGCTGCTCATGACCGTCGAGGACGAGGAACTCCACAAGAGCCATTTCTACCTTCGGAGCCGTGAGGCAGGGATGCGTCCGCAGGACCGGTATCTGACCTCGTTCGACAAGATCCGGCGGCTCCAGAGGTACATGGTGTCTTCGGCGTTGATGCGAGGTGTGCCGATCGTTCCCCACTACGACGTCGATGAGACCCTCACGAAGATCATCGAGATCGTGATCCAGAAGGCGCTCGAGAGCGCGGGGCGCGGGGTAGCCGTTTCCGGATCGGACGAGAAAGGCCTGTTATTGGAACAGGCGGTCGAAGCGATCGACCGCGAGAAAGAGAAACTCGGACCCCTCGACCAGGACATCGCTTCGCCCGTCCGGTCTCAAGAATCTTCGGAGAAAGGGATGGCAACATGAAACTATCGATCGATTCCGCGAACCTCGAAGAGATCCGCAAGGCGGCCGCCTGGGGCGTACTCCGGGGGGTCACGACCAACCCGACCCTCATCGGTAAGGAGGAGACGGACTTCCTCCCGCTCGTCAAGGAGATCTGTTCGGTCGTGGACGGCGACGTGTCGATCGAGACCACTTCGGTCCAGACCGATCTCATCGTCAAACAGGGTCACGAGATCGCCCAGATCGCCGACAACGCGGTCGTGAAGATCGTGATGAGCCCTGGGGGACTCGGCGCATGCCGCATCCTGTCGGATGAAGGGATCAAGGTGAACATCACCCTGGTCTTCACCGCCAGCCAGGCCATCCTGTCCGCCGAAGCGGGGGCGTACATCGTTTCCCCATTTTTGGGTAGGCTGGATGACATCTCCACGGATGGGCTCAGGGTTCTTTCGGACATCTGCGAGATCTATTCGGTGCAGGGTTACGAGACTCAGGTCCTGTCGGCGAGCCTTCGTCATCCGGTCCATGTCGTCGAGTCGGCCCGGATGGGCGCGGACATCGCCACGATGCCGTTCAAGGTGTTCGAGTCCCTCGTTAAGCACCCGCTCACCGATGCGGGATTTGAAAGATTCACCAATGACTGGAAGACGGCCAAGCCGCACCTCGGCGAGCTGCCTTCCTCGATGCAGGAGGCATAGATAGGTGTCAGAGACGCTGAACAAGAGCGTTCTAGGAGAAAAGGGTGTCGCCGAGCTCAAGACGATCGCCAAGTCCCTCGATCTGAAGGTGGTCGGCCTCAAGAAGGCCGAGCTCATCGACAAGATCGCGGGCAGCGCGCCCGGAGCTAACGGGCGGGGAGAACGGGAGCCGGCCGCAGCGCCCGCCCCTCGTCCAACGCCCGAGCGCAAGCGAGAGGCTGCACCTCCGTTGGAAGGCGCCGCGGCATCCGAGAAGACCGGAGTACGGGATGAGAACGCGGTGGACGATCGCGATCGTCGCGATGATCCGCGCAACAGCAACCGCAACCGGAACCAGAACCAGAGCGGAGGGAATCGCAATCGCCCGCGCGAGAAGGCCGACGGCCCCGGCGGCGGACAGGGACGGCGCAGAAGGCGCCGCCGTGGCGGCCCCGGCGGAGGCTCCGCCCCCGGCAGCGGCAACGTCGCCCCCCAGCAGTACCGCGATTATGACGATGCCGAGGTCGAGGACGATCCCAACGCAGAGGTCAGGACCGGGATCCTCGATCTCCTTCCCGAGGGCTACGGGTTCCTCCGGACCAGCGGATACCTTCCGGGGGACAAAGACGTGTACGTGTCCGTGTCCCAGGTCAGGCGGTTCCACCTTCGTAAGGGTGACGAGGTCACCGGTTCCGTCCGGTCTCCCAAGGACACGGAGAAGTACCAGGCCCTGCTCAAGATCCGAGAGGTCAACGGAGCGGAGCCCGAGAAGGTCCAGAACCGTCCGCGTTTCGCAGACCTCACTCCTCTGTACCCGGAGGAACGGCTGACGCTCGAGCAGTTCGAGGATCCAAAGGACATCACTCCCCGGATCATCGATCTGATCGCTCCGATCGGTAAGGGTCAGCGCGGGATGATCGTGAGTCCTCCGAAGGCCGGTAAGACCACGGTCATGAAGGAGATCGCCAACTCGATCAGGACCAACAACCCCGAGGTCAAGCTGATGGTGCTGCTGGTCGACGAACGACCGGAAGAGGTCACGGACATGCAGCGCTCGGTGGACGCCGAGGTCGTGTACTCGACCTTCGACCGCCCCTCGGACGACCACATCCAGGTCACCGAGCTCACCCTCGAGCGCGCCAAGCGTCTCGTCGAGATGGAAGTGGACGTCGTGATCCTCCTCGACGGCATCACGAGGCTGTCCCGGGCCTACAACCTCGCGACGCCGGCATCCGGACGCATCCTGTCCGGTGGTGTCGACTCGACCGCCCTCTATCCGCCGAAGCGGTTCTTCGGTGCGGCCAGGAACATCGAGCACGGGGGCTCACTCACGATCATCGCGACGGCGCTGGTCGACACCGGTTCGCGGATGGACGAGGTCATCTTCGAGGAGTTCAAGGGAACCGGTAACTGGGAGCTGAGGCTGGACCGCAAGCTGTCCGAGAAGCGGATCTTCCCGGCGATCGACATCCAGGCGTCCGGCACGAGGAAGGAAGAACTCCTCCTCACGGCCCAGGAGCTGCAGCTGGTATGGAGGCTCAGGAGGGTCCTCCACGCGCTGGCCGACGGCGGCGCGCTCGAGCTGCTCGTGGACAAGATGAAGGCGACGGGCGGCAACGCCGAGTTCCTCCAGGAGATCTCCAAGGCGCCGGTCAAGGGGGAATAGTTGCTCCTGGGGTTAGGTTGGCCGCAGTGGCTGACTATCATCGGGCTGGTGGGCGGCCTCATCTTTACCTTCAAGATAATGGCCAGGGCGTCCGTCGCCTACGAGAAAGCACGTAAGGCAAGAGAAGTCACGGAATCACAAGAACCTGGATCAGAACAAGAACGAACAGCAGCGGTTCGTCTCGACGAATCGCCAGAGCAAAAGGAAAAGACATGAGGCAGGGGATCCATCCCGAGTATCACGAGACCAAGGTGACCTGTTCCTGCGGGAACGTCTTCACCACTCGCTCGGTCAAGTCCGAGCTCCACGTCGAGCTCTGCAACCAGTGCCACCCCTTCTACACGGGCAAGCAGAAGCTGGTCGATACCGGCGGGCGCGTCGAGCGCTTCCAGAAGAAGTACGCGAACCTGCAGAAGCCTGCGGTTACCGAGGAAGCGCCTGAGGCCGATAAGGCCGAAGCCTCCGCCGAGTAGCAGACCCGGGATCAAGTGGGGAACAACGGGGATATCCATTCGCATCCTCTAGGCGCGCGCCCTGCGATAGGCGGGCAAGCCGTCCTCGAGGGCGTGATGATGCGGGGCCCCGAGTCGTGGTCGGGAGC
>JBKJZQ010000038.1:0-3466 GCA_046715095.1 Actinomycetota bacterium
ACGGGGGGCAAGAAGAACAGCTGGGCGAGGGTCGAGGGCCATCTCGGCGGCGGGCGGCTCGAGGACAGCCCCAAGGCCGACTACGCGAACAGCACGAACTCGTGGGCGAGGACGAAGTCGGTCGATCTCAGCGGCACCCGGAACTGCAGGCTGTCCTACGACCTGAACCTCGCTGTGCGTCAAGGAGACGCGTTGATCGTCGAAGCAAGGGGCGACGGGGACCGGTTCGAACGAATCAACGAGTGGCTCTTCGGCACGCACGGGTGGATCTACGGGGAGCGCGAGGATCTCGGTGATTTCGCCGGCGAGCCGGCATTCCAACTGCGGTTCCGTCTCAAGACGGATGACGCCGGCCCTTCCAAGGGGGCGAAGATCGACAACCTCTTCATCGATTGTCTCGGGTCCGACTACTCATCGAAATCGTTCACCTACATGAGTGGTACTTCGATGGCGACCCCCCACGCGGCAGGGGTCGCGGCGCTGGCGTTCGCAGAGGTACCTTCGGCAACCCCGGCCATGGTCAAAGAAGCGATGCTCGCGAGCGTTGACGTGCGGCCCGACCTCGTCGGGCTGATCAAGACCGGCGGCCGCGTGAACGCCGAACGAACCCTTGCACTGCTCACCGAGCCTCGCGGGGCGGGCGGCCCCGAGGTCGTGTGCGTTCCGGATCCGCCCCTCTCGCAGCCGTTCCCCCACCGGGGTGGCGAAGAGGCCTCGGGGGCTCCGACCGGCGACTTCGCGAGCACTACGCTCGATGCGACGGCGGTGTTCGACGAGGTCGACGCAGCCTTCGGTCCAGGGGGTCTGCACGTGGTTGGGTCCACCGGTGACGACGAGATCAGGTACTTCGATCCCATCGGGACTTCGCTAACGATCGCGGACGTCGACCTGACGCACTCCGGCGTCGCGCTGGGGGTCCTGAGCGACGATTCCCCGGTGATCGGCTATCACGATCGTTTGGTCGCCGAAGAGGCCGGGACCACCCGCCTCTGCGAAGCCAACATGGTCGCGCGCGGTCCTGTGTTCGACCCGCAGGTCGCGGACGTCGTCGACAAGTTGAACGGCAGCTTCCAAAGCTTCGATCTCGCGGTCGACGCAGGTGACGATTTAGCCCACCGGGTGTTCGCAAAGGGAAGGAAGCGCGGCCTCTTCTACGCGTCGGACGTCGCGTCCGAGAAGCTTCCTCTGGCAGGCGTTGACGAAGTGAAGGTGGTGGCTTCGAACGGCGCGGTCGTCATCGCGGCATACTCGGGCTCCGATCTCCACCTGTTCACGGGGGGTCCCGGAGCCTGGCAGGGATCGGTCGTCGCGACCGAGGTGAAGGCCTGGGATCTCGACATGGGCAGCGACGGCGAGCCGAAGGCGGTGTGGACGAACTCCTCCGGCAAGCTTCGTCTCTTCGACGGAACCACAGTGACTAAGCTTAAGTGGAGCGCAACCGAGGTTGCGATCGCAGCCGCGGCCACTCCAGAGGGCGAGGCGATGCACGTCGCGGTGGGGACGGCGTTCCCTTACTGCAACGGCTTCGGGTGTCTGGAGGTCGCTTATCTCGAGAAGGAGCCGGGGACGGCGACCACCAAGCAGAAACTCGCTGGCACTCCCGGCTATGTGACCTCGCTCGCCATCGCGGTCTCGGCCGGTGAGGTCGCGATCGTGTACGGGGATCCGGCCGACGCCGGGCATCTCGTCGTCCAGCGCGCTTTTCTCTAGGTCGCGCCAGATGGAGTGGTGGCAGGAGGGCGTTTTCTATCAGATCTACCCGCGCTCGTTCCGAGACAGTAACGGTGACGGGGTCGGAGACATCAAGGGCGTGACGCAGAGCCTCGATCATCTCGAGTGGCTCGGTATCGACGGGGTGTGGCTCAACCCGATCTACCCGTCGCCCAACGACGATTGGGGGTACGACGTCTCCGACTACACGGGTGTCCATCCCGAGCTCGGCACGATGGAAGACGTCGAAGAGTTGATCGCTGCGGCGGGCGAGAGAGGCATCAAGATCCTTCTCGACCTCGTCCCCAACCACACGTCGACCGCTCATCCCTGGTTCGTAGACGCGCTCTCGTCGAAGGATGCGCTTCACCGGGACTGGTTCGTATGGGCCGATCCCAAGCCGGACGGATCGCCTCCGAACAACTGGGTGAGCCTGTTCGGAGGGAGCGCGTGGGAGCTCGATGAGGTTTCGGGTCAGTACTACCTCCACAACTTCCTCGATTCCCAGGCCGACCTCAACTGGTGGAGCGGCGACGTCCGCGACGCGATCGACGATGTCCTCCGGTTCTGGTTCGAGAAAGGAGCAGCCGGTTTCCGCATCGATGTCGCCCACGCGGTGGTCAAGGACAGGGAACTCCGGGACAACCCGCCGACCGAGGCAGACGATCATCCCGAGTTGAGAAGGGTCGGGCAGCGGAGCGTCTATTCGATGAATCGACCCGAGGTCCACGACGTCTTGAGGGGGTGGCGGAAGGTCGCCCGCTCCCAGGACCCGCCCAGGATCCTGGTGGGGGAGACGTACGTGCTCGATCTTCTTCGCCTCGCGACGTTCTACGGCAGCGGGGACGAGCTCGATCTCGCGTTCAACTTCCCGATGGTGTTCTCGCCGCTCGCCGGGCCGGCGATGAAGGAGATGGTCGAGATGACCCTCGATCAGCTACCGGAGGTGGCCTGGCCGGTGTGGATGGGGTCGAACCACGACGTCTTGAGGTTTCCGACGAGGTGGTGCGCGGGCGACGAACAGAAGATCAGGATCGCCCTGATGATGCTCCTCACGCTGCGGGGGACGCCCTTCCTCTACTACGGCGACGAGATCGGGATGACGAACGTCGATGTCCCCCACGAGCAGATGAAAGATCCGATCGCCCTGCGTTTCCACCCCGAGAACCCGGGCCGAGATGCGGCCCGTACTCCGATGCAATGGTCGGGTGACGAAGGTGCCGGGTTCACCGAGTCCGGTGTCACCCCCTGGCTCCCGTTCGGGGACCACGACCGGATCAACGTGGCGGACCAGAAGGTCGCCCGGGGCTCGATCCTCCACCTCACGAGAGACCTGATCTCACTCCGGAAGAAGACCGAGGATCTCCGTTCGGGGACCCAGGTGACGATCCCGGTGCCGGACGGATCGTTCGCCTACGAGAGGGGCGCTGCGACGGCGGTGGTCTTGAATATGGACGATGCGCCCCGAACCATCGAGATCGACGGCGACGTGCTGCTCACCTCATCGGGCCGGGACCTGAGTGCGGCCCCACTGAACCTCGAGGGCTGGGAGGGAGCGATCCTCGCCCGCCGCCGGGATATTTTAGCCGCCAGAACCCTTGCCCTGGGCTAGTTTTTAGCGTAGTATCGAACGTATGTTCGCTATAAGTGAGGCCATGACAGGCACAAGAGCAAAAGCACTTCTGGGACCAGTGGCACCACTCCTGGAGCTCAGCGCAACCGAGGCTCAGAGGAACGAGGCCCACCGGTACGAGGC
>JBKJZQ010000039.1:0-2685 GCA_046715095.1 Actinomycetota bacterium
GCCTCGTCCACGAGGGCAAGGTGACGATCGACAAGACCGACTCGGGCCTCCTGTTCCGGGACTCGCATGGGAAGGTCATCGCAAAGGAACCACTCAAGGCCACCGGGCCGAACGTCGCCGAGCTCAACCGACAGCGAGGGATCGAGGTTTCTGAGGAGACCTGTCTCCCCGGATGGGGTGGGGAACACGGGGACCTCAAATACGTGGCCGACATCTACCTCATCAACCGCCACGTCTCCCTCAGGAACAACTCGGCCGGCGATCCCTCCGAGAACCCGGCGGAGATCCGGTCCGGCCCCGATCCGTAGATCGGTTACGACGTCCTAACGAACAGGTGTCTCTGCAACCCCCCGGGATAGAACAAACGCTGATCGTTGTGTGCGTGGTTCTCGCAGGCTCTCTTGTCTTCCGCATCGCACATAAGTCACGACCCGGCGGCCGCCGCAGATGAAGTCGTCTCCTCCGCGCCGAGGACGGCGAGCGCGAGCAGAGCCGGTGTTCGAGACATGCTCGAGAGGCTAAATCACAGCGCCGCCGGGGTACGCTTCCGGGGTCCGTCCCGATGTGCATCAGCATCACGAAAAGAGGGGTCCAAAGTGTCTGCGCTGCTCACCCAAAACCGTTTCTTCGTTAACCAGAAGTTCAAGGTCATCGAGCTGACCAATGAGTTCAAGATCCGCGACGAGGCCGGGAGCGAGATCGGCGTCATCACGGAGGAGGGCCAGACCGCGCTCAAGAAGGTCGTCCGATTCGCGACCAACCTGGACTCGATGATGACCCACAAGTACGGGATCTACGACGCCGACGGAACCAAGATCGTCGAGCTGGTTCGTCCTCGGGCCTTCGTGTTCTCGAAGGTTCTCGTTCAGGATGGGAACGGTCAGGAGGTCGGGCGTCTCGAGCAGGCCCGTAAGGTCTTCAAGAAGGTGCGCTTCTTCGTCGTCGGTACCGCCGGCGAGGATCTCGCCACGATCCAGGCCGAGAACTGGCGGGCGTGGAACTTCACGATCACCGGTTCCAACGACCAGTCGCTCGGCACCATCAGCAAGGAGTGGGGCGGCGCGGTGAAAGAGATCTTCACTACCGCGGACAACTACATGGTCGAGATTGACCCGAGCGTCACCGGGAACCTGCGCCTCCTGTTGCTGGCAGCCGCCTGCGGCATCGACACCGCCCTCAAGCAGAACGACAAGTAGTCAACCAGGCCGATCAGGATCCGGTTAGCTCCCGCTCCCAGCGGCGCTCCGAAAGGTGGTCAGCGACCCCGATGCCGGTGAACGGAAGGATGGGGGCCGGGAGCAGAGCCACCGTTCCGAGCGTGCGTACAAGCACGAACGTATAGAGCGTTGCGAAGATGACGGCGATGGCCCGCGCCCTCCAGTTGTGGGGCTCATCGGATCTGAGGGCCACGACCCCACCGGCGCCGACACCGGCGACGATGCCCGTCACTCCGTCGGCAGCCAGCGCGGACACGACGGTTCCCACGAGGAGCGATAGTCCCATCGCCTTGAGCACCGCTCCCGGCGCGCGAGGGTGCTCGGACAGAAAGGCCAGCGCAACGAAGACGAACGGGATCAGCGCCAGCCCGAGTGCGAGCGCCGCGGCGGGGTTGGGAGCGTCGATCGAAGCATCGCTCGCCCCGGAGATCAGTCCGGCCAGGATCGACCAGTAAGCCGGCACGAGGACGAGCGTGGCGATCGCGATCGCCCTCCACTTCCGCTGTGGTGATAGCGGCTGCATGCCTCCGGGGTGCCTCTTCGGGCGAGACGACGTCTTCTTGGCCACCGGCCGCCTATCCCTTGACGGAGCCGGCGGTGAGTCCTCGCACGAAGAACCGCTGCAGCGAGAAGAACACGGCGAGTGGAAGCGACATCGAGATGAAGGCCGCCGAGGTGAGGAGGTGCCAGTTCTCGCCGCGCGACCCCACGAGATCGGCCAGCGCGATCGTGAGCACCCGGACCTCTGCCGTTCCTCCCAGGAACACGTACGCGACGAGGAAATCGTTCCACACCCAGAGGAACTGGAAGATGGCGAAGGCGGCCAGCGCGGGGACCGACAGCGGCACGACGAGGCGCCAGAAGATCGTGAAGTGGTCGGCGCCGTCGATCTTGGCCGACTCGATGATCGATGACGGCAGCGACCCGATGTAGTTCCTGAGCAGATACACGGCCAGCGGCAGCCCGAAGCCGGTATGGGCGAGCCATACGGCCATGAACGTGCCGACCAGGTTCATGTTCGGGATGATCTGCACCGCTCCGATGCTGGCTCCGCCCGTGAACAGCTTCAGGATCGGGATCAACGCCATCTGCAGTGGAACGACCAGGAGGCCGACGACCAGCACGAACATCAGATGACGTCCGCGGAACTCCATCCACGAGAAGGCGTAGGCCGCGAACGCGGCGATCGTGATGGGGATGATCGTGGATGGGACCGCGACCGCCATGGTGTTCAGGAACGCGTTCGCGAACCCTCCGGTATCAAGAGCCAAACGGTAGTTCTCGATGGTCCACCCTCCGGCGCGGAACGGATGTCCCAGCGCCGTCCACCACCCGGTGGTGTCGACGAGTTCCTCGGGTCGGAACGAGCTGATCAACACGCCGAGTGTCGGGATCACCCAGATCAAGACGACGACCGTGAGCGTTATGCGGGTGAACCATCCACCCTTCTTCGGGCCGGGACCGTGAT
>JBKJZQ010000040.1:0-3359 GCA_046715095.1 Actinomycetota bacterium
GAGTTTGTCCATGCCGTCGGGGTCGCGAAGTTGATCGGCACCGTCACCCCCATGCATCTCGTCGTTTCCGTAACCGCCGCCGATGCGGTCGTCGCCCGGGCCACCCTTGACGACGTCGCCGTAGTTCCCGTCGTCCTCGGGCGACTCATCGCCGGAGCAAACGAGATCGTTGCCCTCGAGGGCAAGGATCGCGTCGCCGCCGCCCCTGCTCACGATGACGTCGTCCCCCGGCGTGCCCGTCAAGGTGTCATCTCCGTCGGTCCCAACGATGGTCGGCTGGGCCCCGAAACAGGTCTCGTCTCCCCCCAGAGCGACGGACGCGGGAATAGTCGCCCACGCGAGCAGAATGGGCAAGGTGAACCACAACTTCCTGTTCATGTGCCTGGCGCCGGAGGGGGCTCTCCGGTCATACTCCGTGGCGGGAACGCTCCGCTGAGTGCCGACTTCTGGAGCGCCTCAATCCTCATCTCGAGTGGCGGGTGGGTCTCGAACATACGGTTCAGCCGGGCCCCCGACGAGGTCGTGTTCTTCATCCCCTGCTGCGTCGTCTTCTCGGTCGCGATCGGGGACTCGATCCATAGGTGAGCGGTCGCGCGCGATGCCGTGCCTACCACTGTGTGGTCGCCCTTCAGCTTGTTGAGTGCGGAGATAAGTCCATCCGGGTAGCGGGTGATGAAGACCGCGTCGGCGTCCGCGAGGAACTCCCGCTGCCTGGACACCGCCATCTGGAGCAACCGGGCGATCAGGGGAGACGTGATTAAGAGCACGATGCCGAGGATCGCCAGGATCGTCCCGGCCCCGCCTCCACTGTCCCGGTCCCGGCGACCGCCGCCCCAGAACATCGCCCGGAGCATGACGTCGGAGAGGAGCACGATCACCCCGACCGAGGTCACCGCGAGGGTCATCACGAGCGTGTCTCGGTTCTTCACGTGCGAGAGCTCGTGAGCCAGAACACCCTCTAGTTCGTCGCGGTTCATCTTCTCGAGCAGACCCGTGGTGACCGCGATCGCCGCGTGCTCGGGGTCCCGTCCGGTAGCGAACGCGTTGGGAGCGTCGTCCTCGACCACGTAGAGACGAGGCTTCGGCATCCCGGCCCCGATGCAAAGGCCGTCGACGATATTGTGGTACTGGGCATAGCTTGACTCGTCGGCCGGTTTCGCCCGGCTCATCGCCAGGGCGATCTTGTCGGAGTTGAAGTAGGAGCCCCAGGACATCGCGATCGCTATCACCGCCGCGATCCCGACACCCCAGAAGCCGAAATCGGACCCGAACTGGAGCCCGGCGGCGAATCCCACGAGCGTGACGAGCGCGACGAATGCGGCCATCATCGCCCACGACTTGCGCTTGTTGGATGCGATCCGTTCGTACATCTCTCAGGTCCCCGATCGATGTCGGGAAATCAGGCCGTTGACCCGCCGGTTGGTCCCTCGGTTCCCCCTGCCGGAGGCGTTCCCCCTGCCGGAGGAGTGGCCGCCGGGGTTCCGGGCGCGGCGGTTCCAAAGTCCACCGCGACCGGCTCGCGCGACGCGGTCTCGGCCTCGAAGTAAGGCTTCGGTTCGAAGTTGAACATCCCCGCGAACAGCGATGTCGGGAAGACCTGGCGGGCATTGTCGTACGCCAGGATCTGCTCGTTGTAGAACTGCCGCGAGAAGGCGATCCTGCCCTCGGTGCCGGTCAATTCTTCCTGCAGGGCGAGGAAGTTCTGGTTCGCTTTCAGGTCCGGGTACGCCTCGGATACGGCGAAGAGCTGACGCAGTGCTCCGGTCAGGATGTTCTCTGCCTGGGCCTGGTTCTCGACCCCGGTGGCCTGTACCGCCTGCTGGCGCGCGGTGATGACGGCCTCGAGGGTCTGGCGCTCGTGCGCCGCGTATCCCTTGACGGTCTCGATCAGGTTCGGGATCAGGTCGTAACGGCGTTTCAGCTGGACGTCGATCTGGGCCCACCCTGCGTCGATGCGATTCCGCAGACGCACGAGCCGGTTGTAGATGCCGACGACCAGGATCAAAAGGAGCACAACGACTCCGGCGATGATCCAGCCCACGATCTCCTCCTCAGGTTTCGTTGATGTTCAGGCCATAGCGTGCCGTAGCGCGCCCGCTGCGGCAATAGCCACAATTATGCTGCCTCCATGACCGTAACGATGCTGCCCCAATGAAGGTAACGATCGAGTACTGCGCGTCGTGTGGCTATGCCCCCCGGGCCCTCGGCCTGATCGACGAGCTGCTGGCGGAGTTCGAGGACCGGATCTCCGAGGTCAGGCTGGTGCCTTCATCCGGTGGTGCGTTCGAGGTGAGCCTCGGAGACGAGCTGCTGGCGTCCAAGAAGGACACCGGTAGCCTCCCCGAGAACGACACGGTCATCAGGGCCCTGCGCGCCAGGCTCTAACCTTGGAGCATCTCGGCGAGATCGAAGGCGAGGTCGAGCGACTGACGCGCGTTGAGGCGAGGATCGCAGAGGGCCTGGTAGTGCTGTTCCAGGTGCCCGTCCAAGACCTCTTCGGCACCGCCGAGGCATTCGGTAACGCTTTCGTGGGTCAGCTCGAGATGAACGCCGCCGGGGATAGTTCCCGCGTCGTGGTGGATCGCGAAGAAAGCTTTGATCTCGCTCAGGATGTCGGCGAAGCGACGCGTCTTGTAACCCTTGCCGGACGAGATCGTGTTTCCGTGCATCGGGTCGCACACCCAGACGACGTTGTGACCGGACCCGGTGACTCTCTGGAGCAAAGGAGGAAGCCTGTCTTCGATCGCGTCCGCTCCCATGCGCGTGATGAACGACAGACGTCCGGGCTCGTTCTCGGGGTTGAGCCGCTCCGCGAGCGCGACGGCCTCACCTGGAGTACTCAAGGGCCCAAGCTTGACCGCGAGGGGGTTCTTCACTCCCGAGAGGAACTCGACGTGGGCGCCGTCGATCTGGCGGGAGCGTTCGCCGATCCACAGGAGGTGGGCGGAACAGTCGTAGTAGTCGCCGCTCAGACTGTCGTTCCGGGTCAGGGCCTCCTCGTAGCCGAGGAGGAGCGCCTCATGGGAGGTGTAGAAGTCGACCTCGTGCAGCTCCGATTCCTCCCCGAGATCGATCCCGCAGGCCCCCATGAAGCTCAGCGCGCGATCGATGTCGCGGGCGACCTGCTCGTAGCGCCGTCCCTGCTTGCTCTCGGCAACAAACTCCTGATTCCACGTGTGCAGCTGATTGATGTCGGCGAACCCGCCCTTGGTGAACGCGCGGATCAGATTCAATGTTGCGGCGCTCTGGTGGTAGGCGCGCACCATGCGCGCGGGATCAGGACGTCGCGCGTCGAGATCGAAGGTGTCGTCGTTGACCGAGAGCCCGCGGAACGAGGGGAGCGAAACATCTCCGATCGT
>JBKJZQ010000041.1:0-4144 GCA_046715095.1 Actinomycetota bacterium
AGCTGTTCCCGCGGATGCTCTTCAACTTGAGGATCGCTCCACGTGTGGAGGTCTGTTTGTACGTGCCCTGGTAGAAGCTCGAGCCGGTTTTCTTCTCCCAGCCGCCGCCGGTGAGGGAACGATCATCGCTCCGGACCGCGATACAACGCTCTTCACCCCACGTGGATGTGTTGCCGGCATCGTCCGTTGCTCGAGACGTGAAACAATAGGTGCGCCCGGGTGAGCCCTTCATCACGGACGAACGCTTGTCGGTCCCGGTCAACCACCGCGTGCGCGAGCCGAACCCGCCGCGCTTCCCTGCGTCCCGGTAGCGGACGTCGTAAGAAAGGTCCTTCGTGATGTCATCCATTGCTTTCCACTTCACGCTCAGCTTGCGCGACTCGGAGAAGTGTCCTTCCGGTGACGACACTTCGGCTGCGTCGGGAGCCTGGCCGTCGGCGACCGCCCCGGTTGGGATCGTGGGGGACGAAGCTTGTCCGGCTTCGTTCCTCGCCGTGACGACCGCCTTGATCTGATCCCCGTAGTCGCCTCGCTGTACCTCGTAGATCGCGTCCGTGGCTCCAGAAATCAGCTGGCAGGAGCCCGCGCCGCACCTCTTCCACTTGTAGGAGAGCTGCACGGGCTTGGTCCCCTTCCAGGTCCCGGGAGACACGGTCAGAGTTTCGCCGGTCTCGGCCTCTCCCGAGATCTCCGGTTGTTCCCTTACGCTCGGAGGGACGGGGATCCTGAAGAGCTTCAGCGTGCCGGCCTTGCCGTCGTTCAGATCGACGTTGCCCTTGATCCCCGGCACCGAACCCCCGCTCGTGTACTGCCAGAACGACCATCCGTTCCCGGCCCAGTTACCGGCCGGGACCATCGGAGACTCCGCCTCCGTGTAGTGAGCGACCCACAGGCCGTTGCCGGCGAGAGCGAACTCCTGGGTGTCATCGAGACGGTTCGTCCATAGGTAAGGGCTCGTGTAGATCAGCGGCTTGACCCCCGTGCTCGCCTCGACCCGCTCGAGCCACGTTCGGATCCAGATCCTCAGACTCCCGGCGTCCAGACCTCCGAGATCGCCCTCGACGTCGAGAACGGGATAGAGGTCGCCGGGGGCCGGAGCCCCGATCGCGAGGAAGTGATCCGCTTCACCGCGGGCGTCCTTCCTGACCGCGTCATCGGTGCTCCCGTTCGGACGAGCGAAGTGATAGGCGCCCACCCTCAGGCCGGCGTCACCGGCCCCCGAACGGTTCGTTCCGTAGAAGGCATCGATATAGGTGTCTCTCTCGGTGGCCTTGATGAACGTGAAGCGGTAGCCGGCATCGGCGACCTGGGTCCAGTCGATGTCGCCTTTGTCGTTCTGCCAGTGAGAGACATCGATCCCCGGGATGAATGCCGCGGCCGCGGTTGGCTCTCCGAAACCAAGAAGGACCAGGACCGACGCAGCCACCGCCACCGAGCTTCGGATCCATCCACGAGTTCGCACAGCCAACAGCCTTCAACTCCTCGTCCGATACGGCCAGCCCTCCCCCGGAGGCCCGGAGGAGGCGTAGGAAAACACGAGTGGCCCGATATGTCGCCAAACTCGAGAGATAAGGAGGCACCGGCGCCGATAACGACCTTTCGGTATCGAACTACCAATCCCTGCCGGACCGGGTGGACCCGAACGGGGAATATGGGGACCAGCAGGTCGTTATTTGTACATGAGCCACAAGGATTGCCCCCTTCCCACCAGGGAGGGAATCCCGTACCATTGGTGAATAGACACAGGTGAATGGGTACAGTGGATCCTACATCGAGGATAGACCCGCCCTCCGGCCCCGCCGCAAATGCGGTAATCGTGATTTTTCGCCGGCCGGTCACTCGAAGGGGAAGCACGTGAGCACGATCCGCGTGCGTCTATCGAGCAAACGGAATCGAGCCGGTATAGAGAGGTTGATGCACCGATGAGCCAAACGTCGCGCCCCACGCGGTCGTACGAATCGCGAGAAGAAGCCGCACACGAGGATCTCGTACGGCAATATCTGCGCGAGATCGGCCAGTACCCTCTCCTCACGGACGTGCAGGAAGTCGAACTCGCCAAGGCTATCGAGGACGGCGAGAAGGCCCAGGAGAAGATGGACAAGGCCAAGAAGCTGTCCGACAAGCAGCGCATCGAGCTGCAGACCCGCATCCGGGTCGGCCGGCAGGCCAAGCGCCGTTTCATCCAGTCCAACCTTCGCCTCGTGGTTTCGATCGCCAAGAAGTACTCCGCCGCGGGACTCCCGCTACTCGATCTGATCCAGGAAGGGAACCTCGGCCTGCTGCGTGCGGTCGAGAAGTTCGACTACCAGCGCGGCTTCAAGTTCTCCACCTACGCCACGTGGTGGATCCGTCAGGCGATCACCCGCGCCATCGCGGACAAGGCCCGGACCATCCGGATCCCAGTCCACATGGTCGAAACGCTGTACCGCGTTCGCAAGGTCCAGAGTGAGCGGCTCGAGAAGCTGGGCCGCGAGCCCACCATCGACGAGATCGCCGATCAGTCCGACCTGACCCCCGACAAGGTGCGCGAGGCGTTCCGGGTGCTCCCCGAGCCGGTGTCGCTCCACGAGCCGGTTGGTGATGAAGACGCCGAGCTCGGCGATTTCATCGAAGACGAGGACGTCGAGGGCCCGTTCCAGGCGGCGGCAGTCGCGCTTCGCCAGGAGGACCTCTGGAACATGCTGGGGTCGCTGTCCGACCGCGAGCGCAAGGTGCTGGCCCTTCGGTTCGGGCTCATCACCGGCGAGCCCCGGACGCTCGAAGAGGTCGGCAAAGAGTTCAACCTGACCCGCGAGCGGATCCGTCAGATCGAGGCCAAGGCGCTCAGCAAGCTGCGCCATCCCTCGACCCCGGGCAAGCTCCGCGACATGGTCACCATCTAAGAGAACCACTAGCAAGTACGCTCGCGGCATGGTTACCACCGTCGTTCTCGCCAACTGCGACATAGATCGCGTTCCTGAGGCTGCCCAGCAGGTTGCCGACCTCCCCGAGGTATCCGAGGTCTACTCGGTCGCGGGCGACTACGATCTCGTGATCATGGTCCGGGTCCGCAACCATGAGGACCTCGCCCGGGTCGTAACCGAAGGCATCCGGCGAGTGCCTGGGATCGAGCAGACGCGGACCCTCGTGGCGTTCAAGGTCTACTCCCGCCACGACGTCGAGTCCTTGTTCTCGCTGGGGTTCGACGAAGAGACCAGCTAGGCGCCCGCGCTGATGGATGCGCTGATCGCGCACTATCACGAGATCGGTCTCAAGGGCCGCAACCGGATGTTCTTCGAGGACGCCCTCGTTCGGAACCTCAGGCGCGCGCTCGAAGGGACCGGGTACAAGCGGGTCCAGCGGAACTACGGCCGAGTCCTCATCGAGCTGAACCCCGACGCCGACACCGAAGAGGTCATCGCGCGCGCAGCGCGCGTGTTCGGCATCGCGTATATCGGCGCGGGGGTCCAGGTACCTCCGGATCTCGAACGCATCAAAGAGGTCTCGATCTCGCTGCTGAAGGAAGAGCCGTTCGGCTCTTTCGCGGTCCGCGCCCGACGCCAGAACTCCCGTCTCGAGATCAAGAGCAACCAGATAAACATCGAGGTCGGCGCGCACGTGCAGGCTGCCATCGGCGCACCTGTGGATCTCTCGAACCCCGACGCCACCGTTTGGATCGAGCTGTTCGATGACGCTGGGGTCGTCTATCGGCGCAGGGTCAAGGGTCCCGGTGGACTTCCAGTGGGCGTTTCCGGACGCATGCTCGCGCTTCTCTCGGGGGGCATCGACTCTCCGGTAGCCGCGTGGCGCATGGCACGGCGGGGTGCGGTCGTCGACTTCGTCCACTTCCACGGGCAGCCCTTCACCGACCCGTCGTCGGTCAGACAGGCACAGGCACTCGCCGAGGTCCTGACCCGCTACCAGCTCAAGGCGAAGCTCCACCTCATCCCCCTGGCGGATGCCCAGCGCGAGATCGTTACCCACGCGGCGTCGAGCATGAGGGTCGTGCTCTACCGCCGCACGATGATGCGCATCGCGACCGCCCTCGCCGACGAGCTCGGTCACAAGGCTCTGATCACCGGGGACTCACTCGGGCAGGTGGCGTCGCAGACGATCGAGAACATCAAGACTGTCGACGACGCGATCCCGGGGGTCGAGGTGCTGC
>JBKJZQ010000042.1:0-17868 GCA_046715095.1 Actinomycetota bacterium
GAAGACGACCGCCAAGAAGACGACGGCCAAGAAGACGACGGCCAAGAAGACGACGGCGAAGAAGACGACGGCGAAGAAGACGACGGCGAAGAAGACGACGGCGAAGAAGACGAAGGCGAAGAAGACGACCGCGAAGAAGACTGAGGAGGGCGAGTCCTAGATGGGTCAGAAGGTTCACCCCTACGGCTTCCGCCTCGGTATCCATACCGACTGGAAGTCCCGCTGGTTCACAGAGAAGCAGTATCAGGAGTATCTGGAAGCGGATCTCCGTATCCGTGAGTACCTTCTCGGCGAGTTGCCGCACGCGGGGATCAGCCGGATCGAGATCGAGCGGACGCGCGAGCGCGTGCGGATCGACGCTCACACCGCCCGCCCAGGCATCGTCATCGGGCGCCGCGGCTCTGAGGCCGAGCGTCTGCGATCCCACCTCGAGTTGATGGAGTCGAGGGTCTCGGGGAAGCCGACGGACGTCAGGCTCAACATCATCGAGGTCAAGCAGCCGGAGCTCGATGCAACCTTGATCGCCCAGGGCGTCGCCGAACAGCTCGCGAGCCGGGTTGCCTTCCGCCGTGCGATGAAGAAGGCCGTCGGTAGCGCGATGCGTCACGGTGCCAAGGGCGTCCGGGTTCAATGTGGTGGCCGACTCGGCGGTGCAGAGATGAGCCGTACCGAGTGGTACATCGAGGGCCGGATGCCTCTGCACACATTGCGGGCAGATGTCGACTACGGGTTCTGCGAAGCCAAGACGACGTTCGGCCGCATCGGGGTCAAGGTCTGGATCTATAAGGGTCCGTTCCAGGACCTCTACGCCTCGGCCCGCGACACCGCGCGCCTTCGCCGTGAAGCCGCCCTGGCAGCCGGAGAAACGGTGGGTCGTGGGGCAGAAGAGCGGAAGGCGGCCGCCGAAGAGAAGCCCGCCGGCACGACCGCCCGTGGGCGCTCACGTCGCAAGCCCAAGGACGCCGAGGCCCCCAAGGTCGAGGCTCCGAAGGTAGAGGCTAAGGCCGAAGAGGCTCCTGCGCCGAAGCTGGCCCCCGACGTGAAGGCGACGCCGGCGGCCAGCACCAATGAAGACCCGCAGAACAAAAATGATGCGGGTCGTCGAGACGACGCGCAGAACAAAGAGGACACCTCCGGAGGTGAGCCCTGATGCTGGAGCCGAAGCGAACGAAGCACCGCAAGCAACAGCGCGGTCGAATGCGCGGCAAGGCGAAGGGCGGAACCACCGTCAACTTCGGTGACTTCGGTCTGATGGCGATCGAACCCGGATGGATCACGAGCCGGCAGATCGAGGCGGCTCGTATCGCCATGACGCGCCACATCCGCCGAGGCGGGAAGGTCTGGATCAACATCTTTCCCGACAAGCCGTATACGAAGAAAGCGGCCGAGACCCGTCAGGGCTCCGGTAAAGGAAACCCCGAAGGGTGGGTCGCGGTCGTGAAGCCGGGCCGGGTCATGTTCGAGATCGCCGGTGTGCCGGAACTGCTGGCGCGCGAAGCGATCCTGCGTGCCGCTCACAAGCTCCCGATCAAGACCAAGTTCGTGACCCGTGAGCACACGCTGGAGGTCCAGTGATGGCGAAGACATCCGAGTTGAGGGATCTCTCCGTCCCGGAGCTCCATACGAAGCTGTCGGAGACCAAGGAAGAGCTGTTCAACATGCGCTTCCAGAATGCGACCGGACAGCTCGACAACTACAAGCGACTTGGGCAGCTGAAGAAAGAGATCGCCAGGTTGAACACGCTGCTTCGTCAGCATGAGCTCGGCGAAGTGGGCGGTGAGACCGGTGAGTGAAGGAACGGGTGAGATGAGCGAACCGCAAGAGGTAAGCGTGAGGGGCAAGCGCAAGTCGCGCCTCGGTCGTGTCGTGTCCGATGCTATGGACAAGACGGTAGTCGTCGAGGTTCTCGACGCTGCCAAGCACCCCACTTACGGCAAGATCGTGCGCCGCGACGTACGTCTCAAGGCGCACGACGAGACCAATGAAGCCGGCAACGGCGACACGGTACGCATCATCGAGACGCGGCCGCTCAGCAAGACCAAGCGCTGGCGCGTGGTCGAGATCGTCGAGCGAGCAAAGTGATACAGCAAGAGACCAGGTGTCGAGTCGCAGATAACACGGGGGCCCGAGAGGTTCTCGTCATCAAGGTGCTCGGGGGTTCCCGCCGTCGCTACGCAGGCGTGGGCGACCTCGTCGTGTGCACGGTGAAGGACGCGATCCCCGGCGGCGTCGTCAAGAAGTCGGACGTCGTCAAGGCGGTCGTCGTTCGCACCGCGAAGGAGCGGCGTCGTGGCGACGGCTCTTACATCCGGTTCGACGACAACGCGGTCGTGATAGTCGACGCACAGATGCAGCCACGCGGGACCCGGATCTTCGGCCCCGTGGCGCGTGAATTGAGAGAGAGGCGCTTCATGAAGATCATCTCCCTCGCCCCGGAGGTGTTGTAGATGCCCGCCGTGAAGATCCGCAAGGGCGACGAGGTCGAGATCATCTCGGGCAAGGACGTCGGCGCACGCGCCCGCGTCCTCGAGGTGAACCCCAAGAAGGGCCGCGTGCTCGTCGAGGGGATCAACCGGGTGACCCGGCACGAGCCGATCCGGATGTCCAAGGGACGTGGCGGAACCGAGGGCGGGATCATCCACAAGGAAGCATCCGTCGACATCTCGAACGTGGCGCTGATCTGCCCGACGCACGGTCCGACCCGCGCCGGCTATCAGATCGAGGCCGACGGAACCAAGATCCGCGTGTGCACCAAGTGCGGAACGGAGCTGTAGGCATGGCAACCACTACTTATGTGCCGCGGTTGAAGGAGCGCTACCGTTCCGAGCTCCGCAAAAAGCTGAAGGAAGAGCTGGGGTTCTCCAACATCATGGAGGTTCCGACTCCCCTCAAGGTCGTGATCAATATCGGCACCGGGGACGCTCACAAGGACGCCAAGATCCTCGAGGGCGCGGTGCGCGATCTGACGACGATCACCGGGCAGAAGCCTTCGATCAGACGGGCGCGGAAGTCGATCGCAACCTTCAAGATCCGTGAGGGGATGCCGATCGGTGCCGCCGTGACCCTCAGGGGAGACCGGATGTGGGACTTCCTCGACCGGTTGATCTCGATCGTGCTGCCCCGGATCAGGGACTTCCGCGGGCTCAGCCCGAAGTCGTTCGACGGCGCCGGGAACTACACGTTCGGAGTCACCGAGCAGCTCGTGTTCCCCGAGATCGACTACGACGACGTCGATCAGACCCGGGGGATGGACATCACGATCGTGACTTCGGCAACGACCAACGAGGAAGGCCGGGCGCTGTTTCTTGCGCTCGGGTTCCCGCTCAAGCAGACGGACAGGAACTAGCAGAAGGCTGGAGGCAAGATGGCGAAGAAAGCTCTGCGCAACAAGGCCGAGCGCAAGCCCAAGTACAAGGTGCAGGCATACACACGCTGTATGCGTTGCGGGCGCCCGCGCGCGGTCTACCGTCGGTTCGGACTATGCCGTCTGTGCTTCCGGGATATGGCCCACAACGGCGAGATCCCCGGCATCACGAAGGCGAGTTGGTAGCTATGTCTATGACCGATCCGATCGCCGACATGCTGACTCGCATACGGAACTCATCGACCGCGATGCATGAAGAGGTCGTGATCCCGGCGTCGAAGATCAAGGAATCGATCGCCCGGATCCTGGTCAACGAGGGCTACGTCGACGGGATGGAGCGCGCCGACAATGGAACGCACCCTGCGATCAAGATCAAGCTGCGTTACTCAGAGGAGCGCGAACGCGCTATCTCTGGGATACGGCGCATCTCGAAGCCGGGCAGGCGTGTCTACCGTGGTGCGCAGGAACTACCCCGCGTGCTCGGGGGCTTGGGGATCGCGATCGTTTCGACATCGCAAGGACTCATGACCGACAAAGAAGCGCGCAGGGCGAAGGTTGGCGGCGAGATCGTCGCTTACGTCTGGTGAGATGGTAGGGAGCTGAGATGTCACGAGTAGGTCAGTCGCCGGTACCCATCCCCTCGGGTGTCGAGATCAAGATCGATGGGGGCCGGGTGTCCGTAAAGGGCTCCAAAGGTGAGTTGACGCGCCTGCTCCCCGAGGGGATCTCGGTGGCGGTCGAAGACGAGCAGATCCTCGTGTCCCGCGATGGCGACGCGCGCGATGTCAGGGCGCTCCACGGCTTGATCCGCAGCCTCATCGCGAACATGGTCATCGGCGTTACCGAGGGCTACGAGAAGCGCCTCGAGATCCACGGGGTCGGTTACCGTGCCGCCAAGCAGGGGAACGACCTCGAGATCCAGGTCGGGTTCTCGCACTCGGTCCACAAGAAGGCCCCGGCCGGCATCGAGTTTGAGGTAGCGCAGCCGACGAGGATCACGGTCAGGGGCATCGACAAGGAGCTGGTCGGCCAGACCGCAGCGGAGATCCGGGCGATCCGCAAGCCCGAGCCCTACAAGGCAAAGGGTATCCGCTACGAAGGCGAACACATCCGGCGCAAGGCCGGTAAGGCCGCGAAGGCCGGAGCCTAGGAGACATCGAGATGACAGAGAAGAAGTTCACGGCACTCAAGAGGCGTCACCGTCGTGTGCGCAAGAAGGTGCACGGTTCCAAGGCTCGGCCGCGGCTCGCGGTGTATCGCTCGAACCGGCACATCTACGCCCAGGTGATCGATGACTTCGCCGGCCAGACGCTGGCGTCATCGTCGACCCTGGCGGTAAAGGATGGCAAGGATCCGAAGGAAAAGGCGAAGGCAGTCGGGAAGGCCGTGGCCGAGAAGGCCAAGGCGGCTGGGGTCGAGAAGGTGACGTTCGACCGCGGCGGCTTCATGTATCACGGTCGTGTCCAGGCTCTCGCGGAGGGCGCCCGCGAGGGCGGCCTGGAGTTCTAGGAAACTAGGGAGAGGTATCCGTATGGGACGTGGTGGAGGACGAGGACGCCGGGACGACGACCGGAATCAGTACGAAGAACGCGTCGTCTCGATCAACCGTGTGTCCAAAGTGGTCAAGGGCGGTCGCAGGTTCTCATTCACCGCGCTCGTAGTCGTGGGCGATGGGGCTGGCCAGGTGGGTGTTGGCTATGGAAAGGCTCGTGAGGTACCGGCCGCGATCCAGAAAGGGATCGAGGAGGCCAAGCGCAACTTCTTCCGGGTCCCGATGATCCGCAACACGATCATCCACGAGGTCATGGGTGAGGACTCCGGCGGTGTCGTGCTTCTCAAGCCAGCGTCTCCCGGTACCGGCGTTATCGCCGGGGGGCCGGTCCGCGCGGTCGTCGAATGCGCCGGCATCAGAGATATCCTTTCGAAATCCCTGGGGTCGGACAATCCGATCAACATCGTTCACGCAACGGTTAAGGGCCTGAAGAGCATCAAGACGGCCGAGTCCGTTGCCAAGAAGCGACACAAGACGCCCGAAGAGGTTGCACCGCCGTACCTCCTGCAGGCTCCTGCCGCCGCCGAGACGAAGAGTTAGTGGTGCGTTACCTACGCGACGTGCCACTAAGCACGGGGGACTGAGAAGATGGCGAAGCTCAAAGTGACGCAGGTGCGCTCGGCCCTAGGCCGCGGCGCCAAGCAGATCGGGACGGTACGGGCGCTGGGGCTCAAGCGATTGGGCGATTCGGCGATCCACGACGACAAGCCCGAGATCGTCGGCATGATCAACGCCGTCGCCCATCTCGTCGAGGTAGAGGAGATGAAAGGGTCATGAAGCCGCATGAGTTGAAGCCCCCCGAGGGGAGCCACAAGACCAGCAAGAGAAAAGGCAGGGGAGACGGCTCCGGCAAGGGCAAGACCGCCGGCCGCGGGACCAAGGGCACCAAGGCGCGTGGCGAGGTGCACATCTTCTTCGAGGGTGGGCAGATGCCGCTCGCACGAAGGGTTCCGAAGCTGAAGGGCTTCACCCCGCCCAACCAGAAGATCTACGAGCCCGTCAACGTCAAAGACCTTGCTCGCATCGAGACCGCGAACATCGGCCCCGACGAGTTGCGCAAGGTGGGTCTCATCAACCACCGGAGCGGCCTGGTCAAGATCCTCGGGACCGGCGAGGTCGATCGCGCCCTCACCGTCAGGGCTCACAAGTTCAGCGATTCTGCCCGCACCAAGATCGAGGGAGCGGGTGGCACCGCCCTAGTTATCGAGAAGGTGAAGCCGAAAGCGGCTGGAAAGAAGGTTAGTAAGAGGTGAATCTCCTCTCGACGTTCGCGAACGCTTTCAAGGTCCCGGACCTTCGAAGGAAGATCCTCTTCACGCTGCTGATCATCGGCGTCTATCGACTCGGGGCACACATCCCGACCCCGGGCATCGACGTCCAGGCGGCTCAGGACCTCAGCCGGAACGCCACCAGCGGCGTGTTCGCGTTCATCAACCTGTTCTCCGGTGGTGCGCTGACCCAGATGGCAATCTTCGCCCTCGGAATCATGCCGTACATCACCTCTTCGATCATCATGCAGCTCCTTACGGTGGTCATCCCCAAGCTCGAGGCATGGCAGAAGGAGGGTGAGTCCGGCGTCAAGAAGATCAACCAGTGGACCCGTTACCTCACCGTCATGCTGGCGATGCTGCAGTCCACCGGTATCGCCTTCATCTTCCACAACGGTGGAGGTGGGGCTCAGGGTCAGGGTGGAGCGCTTGCCGGTATCGATCTGATCCCAGAGTTCACCGCACCCAGGGTGGGCCTGGTCGTCTTGTCGCTGACCGCCGGTACGGCTCTGATCATGTGGCTGGGTGAGCTGGTCACCACGAAGGGCATCGGTAACGGGATGTCGATCCTGATCTTCGCTTCGATCGTCTCGACCCTCCCTTCAGAGGGCAACGCGATCCTTCAGCAGAAGGGGATGGGCAACTTCCTCGCGATCCTCGCGATCGGTCTCGGCGTTGTGGTGGCGATCGTCATCATGGAGCAGGGCCAGCGGCGTATCCCCGTGCAGTACGCCAAGCGTGTCGTGGGGCGCAGGATGTACGGCGGGGGCCAGGTCTACATCCCGCTGAAGGTCAACCAGGCGGGTGTCATCCCGATCATCTTCGCCTCCAGCGTCCTGTACATCCCGACGCTGCTGCAGAACACGATCCAGAATCCGGGGATCCAGAACTTCATCAACAACAACCTGGTGAACGCAACCAGCCCGATCTACATGATCATCTACGGGGCGATGGTGATCTTCTTCAGCTACTTCTACACGGCGATCGCGTTCAACCCGGTCGACCAGGCCGACAACATGAAGAAATACGGCGGGTTCATCCCCGGTATCCGTCCCGGGCGGCAGACCGCGGAGTATCTCGATCGGATACTGACCCGCATCACGCTGCCCGGCGCGTTGTTCGTCGCGGCGATCGCGTTGATGCCGTCGGTCTTCCTGGCGACCCAGGACATCCAGCAACTTCCCTTCGGCGGGACGTCGATCCTCATCACGGTTGGTGTCACGCTCGAAACGATGAAGCAGATCGAATCGCAGCTGATGATGAGACACTACGAAGGCTTCCTGAAGTAGATGAGGCTCGTGGTTTTCGGTCCCCAGGGGGCCGGAAAGGGCACGCAGAGCCAGAAGATCTCCGAGAAGTTCGGGGTCCCTTCTATAGCGACCGGCGACATCTTTCGCTGGGCCATCTCTTCCGGCTCCGATCTCGGCGGCAAGGTCAAGTCGTTCGTCGAGTCCGGCAAGATGGTGCCCGACGATCTGACGATCGAGGTCGTCCGGCATCGGTTGTCCGAGGACGACTGCCAGGCCGGGTTCCTCCTCGATGGGTTCCCGCGCAACCTCCATCAAGCGGATGCTCTCGATGAGATCCTTGTCGAGCAGGGCCACAAACTGGACGCCGCCCTTGCCCTCGAGGTTCCTCAAGAGGTCTCCGAGCGCCGCATCCTGGGACGGCGCATGTGCTCCCAGTGTGGCCGGAACTATCACATCGACGCCCCGCCGGCGAACGATTGGACCTGCGACATGTGCGGGGGCAAGGTCGTCCGGCGCCAGGATGATGAAGACGACGAGAGGGTTCGCGAGCGTCTCCGCCTCTATCACGAACAGACCGAGCCCCTGAAGCAGCGGTATGCCGAGGGGGGCATCTTGCGCGAGGTCGATGGCGTAGGAACGACCTACGAGGTGTTCGCCCGGATCACAGCGGTTCTGTGATCTACAAGAAGAGTCCCCAGGAGATCGAGATCATGGGCCGGGCGGGCGACATCCTCGCCGCCACGCTCGACCGTCTCGAGGCTGAGCTGCGACCCGGGATCACGACCATGGAGCTCGACGAGATCGCGGAGGAGTCGATCACCTCGGCGGGCGCCAAGCCGTCGTTCAAGGGGTACCGGGGTTACCCGGCATCGATCTGTACGTCCGCGAACGAGGTGATCGTTCACGGGATCCCGGGGCCGCTGGCGCTCAAGGACGGGGACGTCGTTTCGATCGACGTCGGCGTCTACTACGAGGGCTTCCACGCCGATTCCGCCTGGACGTTCCCGGTGGGCGAGGTTTCCGGCGAGGTGATGGACCTCTTGAAAGCAACCGAGAGCTCTCTGTGGACGGCGATCGAGCAGTGCAAGCCCGGGAACCGCGTGGGCGATATCGGTCATGCGGTCGAGTCGTCCATCCGCCCTCACGGTTACGGAGTGGTGCGGGAGTACGTGGGTCACGGGGTGGGGCGAGCCCTGCACGAGGAGCCGCAGATCCCGAATTATGGACCCCCGGGGCGGCGGGAGGTGCTCTCGGCCGGGATGACCCTGGCGGTCGAACCGATGATCAACCTGGGCGGACCGGAGACCGAGGCCCTCGACGACGGCTGGACCGTGGTCACGGCCGACCGCAGCGTCTCGGCCCATTTCGAGCACACGGTGGCGATCGTTCTGGAGGGCCACGAGGTCCTCACCAGGAGGGGCGGATGAGCCCCGTTTCGGTTAGACCAGGGGGGGTTCCCCTGTTATCATGCTTTGCCGGTCCAGTCTCGGGTTTACTCGCGCCCCTTGGGGGCGCTTTTCGTGGCCCAGGAGAAATCAAGATCGACGGTGAGCGGGGTTTCGCGCGTGGCGAAGAAGAACGTGGCGAAGAAGAACAAGGAGCAGTCTTCCGGCAAGGAAGAGGGCATCCAGGTCGAGGGCTCGGTGATCGAGCCTCTTCCGAATGCCATGTTCCGCGTCGAGCTGGACAACGGTCACCGGGTGCTCGCTCACATCTCCGGCAAGATGCGGATGCACTACATCCGGATCCTTCCGGGCGACCGGGTGCTGGTAGAGCTGTCGCCGTACGACCTCACCAGAGGTCGGGTCGTGTACCGGTACAAGTAGACCAAGGGGCCAAATGAAGGTTCGTCCGAGCGTCAAGAAGATGTGTGACAAATGCAAGGTGATCCGTCGCCGCGGAGCGGTGATGGTCATTTGCTCGAACCCGCGTCACAAACAGCGCCAAGGATAGGAAAGGAACAGCGTGGCACGAATCGCAGGAGTGGACTTGCCGAGAGAGAAGCGTCTCGACATCGCCCTCACCTATATCTACGGGGTCGGTAACACCAAAGCCGTCGAGACTTGTGTCGGCGCCAAGGTCGACCCTGCCACCAGGACCCGGGATCTGACCGACGAAGAGGTCGTTCGGATCCGCGACTGGATCAGTGACAACTATCGCGTCGAGGGTGACCTCAGGCGTGAGGTGAACCTGAACATCAAGCGCAAGGTCGAGATCGGTTGTTACCAGGGACTCCGGCACCGCCGCGGTCTTCCCGTTCACGGTCAGCGCACGCACACGAATGCTCGCACCCGTAAAGGTCCGAAGAAGACGGTTGCCGGCAAGAAGAAAACCAAGAAGTAAGTCCCCCGGGGAGAAAGAGGACAGTTGGCACCTCCTAAGAAGGCGAAGAAGACTCGCCGCAAGGAAAAGAAGAACGTCGTACACGGTGTTGCCCACATCAAGTCGACCTTCAACAACACGATCATCTCGATCTCAGATCTCGAGGGGAACGTGCTGTCGTGGGCTTCGGCCGGCAACGTCGGCTTCAAGGGTTCGCGTAAGTCGACCCCCTTCGCGGCGCAGCTTGCCGCTGAGACGGCGTCTCGACGCGCCCAGGAGCACGGCGTCCGTCGTGTTGACGTCGAAGTGAAGGGCCCGGGTTCCGGTCGAGAGACCGCGATCCGCTCCCTTCAGGCTTCGGGTCTCGAGGTCATCGGGATCAAGGACGTCACACCGGTGCCGCATAACGGTTGCCGTCCTCGAAAGAGGAGGCGCGTCTGATGGCCAGGTACATCGGTCCGGTCTGCAAGCTCTGCAGGCGTGAGAAGACGAAGCTGTTCCTCAAAGGGACCCGCTGCGAGTCACCGAAGTGTCCGATCGAGAAGGGGAAGCCCCCTCCCGGCGAGCACGGACGTGCACGCGTGCGCGAGTCCGAGTACCTACTCCAGCTCCGCGAGAAGCAGAAGGCGAAGCGTTTCTACGGGATCCTCGAGAAGCAGTTCCGCAGCTACTACGAGGAAGCCGTCCGCTCGAAAGGCGTCACGGGTGAGGAGCTCATGCGTATCTGTGAGTCCCGTTTGGACAACGTCGTCTACCGAGCCGGGTTCGCGATGAACCGTCCGATGGCGCGCCAGCTCGTCTCGCACGGGCACTTCGAGGTCAACGGTAAGAAGGTCAACATCCCCTCCTTCCGGGTCAAGCCCGGGGACACGGTCTCCGTCCGTGGTCGTTCCAGGACCATCGGCCGGATCGTTGAGAACGCGTCCTATGCGGAGGGACGGCCGTCGCCTGAGTGGCTCAGCTCGAATCTCAAAGAGTTGTCCTGCGAGGTTCGAACGCTTCCGGAGCGGGGCCAGATGGACATTCCGGTTCAAGAACAGCTCATCGTCGAGTACTACTCGAAGTAGAGGCAACGACTAGGACCGCCGGCACCATCGCCGGCGACTCCTACGCTGAGAGGAGCTTCATGGATCTTCTGATAGTTCAGCGTCCTCAGATCTCCGAAGAGGAGATCTCTGACGTCCGTTCGCGGTTCACGATCGAACCGCTCGAGCCTGGTTTCGGCTACACGCTGGGGAACTCGTTGAGGCGAACCCTGCTGTCGTCGATCCCCGGTGCTGCCGTTACTCAGATCAAGATCGACGGCGTGCTCCACGAGTTCTCTACGATCGATGGGATCACTGAGGATGTGACCGACATCGTCCTCAATCTCAAGGAGCTCGTGATCCAGAGCGAGAACGTCGAGGCGACCACCGTTCACCTTCGTGTGACGGGTCCGGCCGAGGTCACCGCCGGCGATATCGAACTCCCCACGGGCGTCGAGATCCTCAACTCCGACAAGCACATCGCCACGCTCAACAAGAAGGCGACGCTGTCGATGGAGCTCAAGGTCGAGCAGGGCCGCGGGTACGTTCCGGCGGATTCGTCGCAGAAGGACTCGATCGGGACCGTACCGATCGACGCCCTGTTCTCGCCCGTCTCCCGGGTGACCTACGAAGTCGAGCCCACCCGTGTCGAGCAGATGACCAACTACGACCGGTTGATCCTCGACGTCGAGACCAACGGTGCGATCAAGCCGAGCGACGCGTTGTCGTCCGCAGGCTCGACGCTCGTCGAGCTGCTCCAGCTCTTCTCGGGTGTCGGCGAGGGCGCGGTCGGCCTCCAGCTCGGTCCCGAGCCGGGCGAAGAGGAGGCCTCCGGCGTCCTCGCGCAGCCGATCGAAGAGATGGATCTCACGGTTCGTTCGTACAACTGCCTGAAGCGCGAAGGCGTTCAGTCGGTCGGCGAGCTCGTCGAGAAGTCCGAGGAGGACCTCCTCGAGATCCGCAACTTCGGGCAGAAGTCGATCGATGAGGTCAAGGCGAAGCTCGAAGAGATGGGCCTCGGACTGAAGAAGAAAGACTTCTAAGATGCCTCAGCCGAAGAAGGGTGCCCGCCTCGGGTCCAACCCGAAGCATCAGAAGCTGATGATGGCGAACCTCGCGGTGTCGCTCTTCGATCACGAGAGCATCACCACCACCGAGGCCAAGGCCAAGGTGCTGAGGCCCTACGCCGAGAAGCTGATCACGAAGGCAAAGAAGGGCTCGGTCCACGACCGGCGCAACGTTCTCAGCCACATCGAGGACCGCGCGATCGTGCACAAGCTCTTCGCCGACATCGCCCCGCGGTTTTCCGACCGCAACGGTGGCTACACCCGGATCCTCAAGCTCGGTCCTCGCAACGGCGACAACGCCCCTATGGCCCTGATCGAGCTGGTCGAAGGGGGCGTCACGCACCACGACGAGACGGGCGCCGAAACCACCACGCGCAGACGCATACGCCGGCCCGGACGGCGCGCCGAACCTGATGCCGAGGTCGCTGCCGACCTCGAGAACGAGGATGAAGTCGCGTCCTCGGACGAGGAGGACTACCCGGCCACCGCGTCCGCCGACGCCGACGCATCCGAGGTTCCTGAGGAGTCGATCGAGGAAGCCTCGGACGAGGCATCCGGCGACGAGCCTGTCGGGGCTTCCGGGGACGCAGACGCGGACACTTCGCAGGATGAGCCGGGCGAGACCGAGAAAGAAAGCTGAACCTCCGTCTCGACCTCGCGTACGACGGAACACCGTTCCATGGGTTCGCTCGCCAGCCCGACCTGAGGACCGTCCAAGGTGAGATCGAGGACGCCCTCTCCAGGCTGTTCGGGCGCGAGGTGGCGACCGTCGTGGCCGGACGAACCGATGCCGGAGTCCACGCCCTCGGTCAGGTCGTCTCGACCGCCGACGCGCCGGATGACCTCGACCTCGTGGCTCTCAGGGACAAGCTCAACGGGATGCTGGGTCCCGAGATCGCGTTCTCGGGCGCCGCGGAGGTGCCACGAGACTTCAGCGCCCGCTTCTCGGCGAAGTCCCGGTGCTACGTATATGCACTCCGGGATGGAGAGGTTCCCGACCCATTCCTTGTCCACACCACGTGGCAGGTCAAGAGCGGTCTCGATGTCGATCTGATGAACGAGGCGGCCGGCCACCTCGTCGGCGAGCACGACTTTCGCTCCTTTGGACGGCTGCCCGACCCCGACGCTTCGGGGGTCCGGAAGTTGTTCGAGTTGAGATGCATCCGGGATGGAGACCTGGTCCGGATCCGGGCGAGGGCGAACGCGTTCATCCAACAGATGGTGCGGTCGCTGGTGGGGATCCTCGCGGAGGTCGGGACCGGCACGAGGGCGCCGGACGAGATCCCGGCGATCCTCGAGGCGCACGACCGGGGGGAGGCAGGGGCTGTGGCGCCTCCTAAGGGCCTCTGCCTGGTCTCCGTCGAGTATGACGAGGGATGGAGCAGGCCGCTCGATGCGGCCGTTTTAAGAAGCTCTCATTGGCCGTTTGACCCGCCCAAATAGGGCAGTTATCCTGCCCGTTCCCCGCAACGGCCTCATGGCAGCCCGACCTGGGTGGAGCGTGAGCGACCGGGAGCAGTGGAGCGTGAGCGACCTGGAGCGGGAGCGACCGGGAGCAAAGGAAGAGATGAAGACCCATTCGACCAAACCGAGCGAGATAACGCGCGACTGGCACCTGATCGACGCCGATGGCGTCGTATTGGGCCGTCTCGCATCCGAGGTGGCGAAGCTCCTGCGCGGCAAGCACAAGCCGTACTTCGCTCCGCATCTCGACACCGGCGACCACGTCATTATCGTCAACGCTTCGAAGGTCGTCCTGACCGGCTCGAAGCTGCTCCAGAAGGTGCGCTACCGCCACTCGGGCTACCCGGGCGGCCTCCGTGCCGAGTCCTACACGAAGCTCATGTCCGAGCGCCCCGAACTGGCCGTCGAGAAGGCCGTCAAGGGGATGCTCCCGAGCAACCGGCTCGGCGCCCAGATGTTCACCAAGCTAAAGGTCTACGCGGGTCCCGACCACCCACACAGCGCTCAGGACCCGAAGGAGCTCGACCTCAGAGCGGTGGCTGCTCCCAAGGACCCCGACCAGGCGCACACGATCGAGGAGGTAACCGGTGGTTGAGGCACTCGCACGCGCGACCGGCCGGCGCAAAGAGGCCGTGTGCCGCGTCCGGCTGCTTCCGGGCAGCGGTCGCTGGGAGATCAACGGCCGCCCTCTCGAGGACTACTTCCCGAGCGCGACGCACCGCATGATCCTCTCGGAGCCCCTCAGGCTTACCGAGACCGAGGGTCGCTACGACATCATCGCCTCGATCGACGGTGGCGGTATCGCCGGCCAGGCCGGTGCGCTTCGCCACGCGATCTCCCGTGCTCTGATCGACATGGACCCGGACCTCAGGCCCGCCCTGAAGAAAGCCGGTTTCCTGACGAGGGACGCTCGCGAGAAGGAACGCCGCAAGTACGGCCTGAAGAAGGCCCGCAAGGCGCCCCAGTACTCGAAGCGCTAAAAGCAAAGCGGAGAGCCCCGGCAGAGCCGGGGCTCCCGTTCTTTCTCCCCCCGGATTCTGTGCGCGTTCCGCGCCCGTTCTCTGCGCGTTTTCAGACGGCGCCCCGGACCCCGGAACCACTCGCCCGCCATCACTTTCCCCAGCCCGGGCCTTTGCCCGCGCACAAAGTCCCTGAGGGGGCCTCTAGAGCAAGCTCCCGGGGGGGTTTTGAGCGCGGAAATGGGCCTCGGGGCCCCTGGGCGGGGCCGCTTTCATCGGCTCCTCTGGCTGCGCTCGCCTTCAGGCTCGGCTTGAAACGGTATTCGTCCGGCGCGTTGTGGACGAGGGCCTAGCTTTCGAGCATCCTTCGAAGGACGTAGCGGAGCACGCCGCCGGTGCGGTAGTACTCGAGTTCAACGGCTGAGTCGATCCGAGCTTCAACCTCGAAGGACTTCAGGGTCCCGGTGTCCGCGGTCGCGGTGACCTGCAGTGTCTTGTGGGGCTCGAGTCCCTCTGCGATGCCGGAGATCGTGAACGTTTCCGTGCCGTCGAGGTTGAGGCTCGCAGCGTTCTCGCCCGGCAGGTACTGCAGAGGGAGGATCCCCATCCCGACGAGGTTGCTGCGGTGGATGCGCTCGAAGGACTCGACGATCACGGCCTTGACCCCCTGGAGCAGCACGCCTTTCGCGGCCCAGTCACGCGACGAGCCGGCGCCGTACTCCTTGCCCGCGAGGATGATCAGCGGAGTGCCGTCGGCCATGTACGTCTCGGCCGCGTCCCAGAGCGGCATGATCTCGTTGGTGGTCAGGTGCTTGGTGAAGCCACCCACCTTGCCGCCGGCGAGTTCGTTACGGAGCCTAGGGTTGGCGAACGTGCCCCGCATCATCACTTCATGGTTGCCGCGACGGGACCCGTAGCTGTTGAAGTCCTTGACCTTGATGCCTTTGCTTCCGAGATAGTTGGCCGCAGGCGACCCGACGGCGATCGAACCGGCGGGGGAGATGTGGTCGGTGGTCACCGAGTCGCCGACGAATGCAAGGACGCGCGCTCCGGCGATGTCGTCGGGATCCGCTGCCTCCTCCGCGAGGTCCCCGAAGAACGGCGGCTCGCGCACATAGGTGGAGTCCGGATCCCACTCGTAGAGGGCTCCTGTGGGAGACGGGAGTTCCTTCCACCGCTCGTCGCCCTCGAAGACCTTGGCGTACTCCTTCTCGAACAACTCGGCCTTGACCGCAGCCATCGCGCTCTGAATCTCTTCGTTGGTGGGCCAGATGTCTTTCAGGTAGACGTCGTTGCCGTCCTGGTCCTGACCCAGAGGCGTCGTCGTGAGGTCCATCTCGGCGTGCCCGGCCAGCGCGTACGCAACCACCAGGGGAGGTGAGGCGAGGTAGGAGGCTTTCACCTGGGGGTGGATGCGGCCCTCGAAGTTGCGGTTCCCCGACAGCACCGACACGACCGCTAGGTTGTGTTCTTCCACCGCGTCGGCGACCGGCTGGGGCAACGGCCCCGAGTTACCGATGCAGGTCGTGCACCCGTAGCCCACGGTCTGGAAGCCGAGCTTGTCGAGGTAGACATTGAGCCCCGCCCCCTCCAGATAGCCGGTCACCACGCGTGACCCGGGGGCCAGCGACGTTTTGACCCACGGTTTTGAGGTGAGACCCTTCTCGATCGCTTTCTTGGCGAGCAGGCCGGCTCCGAGCATCACCGATGGGTTCGAGGTGTTGGTGCAGGAGGTGATCGCGGCGATCACCACAGACCCGTGACTCAACTGCGCCGGCCCGTTGGCCTCGATGATCGCGACCTCGTTCGGATCGAGTTCATTCGGAGTTTCGGGGATCTCGGCGCTCCCTCCTTCGGAGAGCCACCGCCCGATCTGGATCGGAACCTGTTTGTCCGGGGAATCGAGATCTGCGCCGAACGCGTCTTGGAACGACTTCCAGACGCCGCCCAGCGCGACGCGGTCCTGTGGGCGTCGTGGCCCGGCCAGGCTGGGCTCGACCGTGGTGAGGTCGAGGTCGAGGGATTCGGTGTAGACCGGGTCGGGGGTGTCGTCGGTTCGGAAGAGCCCCTGCTCCTTGGCGTAGCGCTCGACGAGGTCCACGACGTCACCTCGGCCGGTGAGCTGGAGATAGGAAAGGGTCTGATCGTCGATCGGGAAGAGGCCCGCCGTCGCTCCGTACTCAGGGGACATATTCGACAGCGTCGCCCGGTCGGCAACCGTGAGGCCGGAGAGACCGTCGCCGTGGTATTCGACGAACTTCCCGACGACGCCGTGGGCGCGCAGCATCTCGGTCACGGTCAGGACCAGGTCGGTAGCGGTGACCCCGGTGGGAAGCTCCCCTATGAACTTGAACCCAACGACCTTGGGCGTGACCAGCGGGAGGGGCTGGCCGAGCATGGCGGCCTCGGCCTCGATGCCCCCCACCCCCCAACCGAGGACCCCGAGCCCGTTGATAATGGTGGTGTGTGAGTCCGTACCGACGAGGGTGTCCGGCACGGCAAGATCGCCGTCGAGGACCTCGACAACACGGGCGAGGTGCTCGAGGTTCACCTGGTGGACGATGCCCATCCCAGGCGGCACCACGCGGAAGCCGGCGAACGCCTGCTGTGCCCACCGGAGCAGTGAGTAGCGCTCGTGGTTCCGCTCGTACTCACGCTCAACGTTGATACCGAAGGCCCGGTCGCTGGCGAAAGCATCGACCTGGACCGAGTGGTCGATGACGAGATCGACGGGCACGAGCGGGTCCACCTTCGAGGGGTCGCCGCCCTCGCGCCTACTCGCGGCGCGCATGGCGGCGCGGTCGACGCCCGCCGGGACCCCCGTGAAATCCTGGAGGATCACCCGTGACGGTGAGAATGGGAACTCCTTCTCGTCGAGCGGCTTCTGTCCCCACACGGCGAGAGACGCGACGTCGTCCTCGCCGGCAAACTGGGTTCCCGCCTGCCTCAGGAGGTTCTCGAGCAGGATCTTGACGGTTACCGGGATCTTGTCGAGGTCGGCGAGGCCGGCCTCAGCCAATGCTCCGAGCCGGTAGTAGTTGAGATCTCCGGAGCCGGTAGTCAGCTTGCCCCTCGCTCCGAAGGCGTTCGGCGGCTCGCTCATTGGTCCTCCCACATGGGCTCAAAGTCTGGGGTTCAGGCGTTTCGGCCATGATAGGGCCGGACGCGAAGAGGGCGGGCCTTCGGCCCGCCCTCTCATCGCAGCATCGTGTGCGCTTAGTTGCCGCCCACCTGGTCGGCCAGATCCGGACACTCGGCTTCGTACTGTGACGCGACCTGATCGATCACCTCTTGCGGCTGACCCTCGAGCCCAGTTGCCAGCTGGTCGCAGATGTCCCCGGAAACCGAAGGCGTAGGAGCCGTTTCGGTGCCCGTATCTCCGGTGGTCGCGCCGCCGAGGAGGCCCTGGAAGATCTGCTGGAAGTCGACCTCGACCGCGCCGTCCGGAGCCTCGACGGAGTCGGTGAACTCGTCGATCGTGATCCGGAAGGCGAGCTCCTCGACACCCTCGGGAAGTGGGGTGTCGCCGAGTTCCGCCAGCTGGGTCAGGTCGAACTCCACCTGGGTGAGGTTCCCGTCTTCGACCCAGGTGTCGAT
>JBKJZQ010000043.1:0-11818 GCA_046715095.1 Actinomycetota bacterium
GGCATGGTGCCCGCCCTCGCCCCCGAAAGGGTCGCCATGAATGTCCGCTTTCCTGCGATCTAGATCGGGCCGCTGCCCCGGATACCCTCTAGCCTGTGTTCTCTAGGATCCTCATCGCCAACCGGGCGGAGATCGCCGTGCGCATCGCTCGGACCTGCGTCGAGTCCGGCACCGAGGCGGTCGCGGTGTACTCGGACGTGGACAAGAACGCCCGGCACGTCGAGGCGGCGACCCAAGCGGTCCATCTGCCCGGAGTCTCGCCCACCGATACGTACCTGAACATCCCGGCCCTCATCGACGCCGCGCTGGGTACGGGGTCGGAGGCGGTCCATCCCGGCTACGGATTCCTGGCGGAGTCGGCGGAGTTCGCCGAGGCCGTGGTGGCCGCCGGCCTCACGTGGATCGGGCCCCCGCCGGGCGCCATCCGAGCCCTGGGCGACAAGATCTCGGCCCGCAGGATCGCCGCCGCGGCGGGGGTGCCGGTGGTTCCAGGGATCACGGATCCCATCGATGACGTCCGTGTGCTTGGGGATTTCGGCGATGAGCACGGATACCCCATCGCGATCAAGGCGGCCGGTGGCGGCGGGGGCCGGGGTCTCAAGGTTGCCCACTTCCCCGGGGAGGTCCAGGGCGCGTTCGACGCCGCCCGCCGCGAGGCGCGCGCGTACTTCGGTTCGGAGGAGGTCTTCGTCGAGAGATACCTCGACGCGCCGAAGCATCTAGAAGTGCAACTACTCGCTCCCGCACCCGACGACGCACTGTGGCTCGGGGTCAGGGACTGTTCGATGCAGCGCCGGCATCAGAAACTGATCGAGGAGACCCCGCCGCCGCGGTGGGCCGAGCGAGCACAGGAGATGGGGGAGGCCGCGGTCGCTCTATCGAAAGCCGCCGGATACGTGAACGCAGGGACGGTGGAGATGCTCGTCGACCGTGACGGCGGGTTCTATTTCCTCGAGGTGAACTCCCGCTTGCAGGTCGAACACACCGTCACCGAAGAGGTCTTCGGGATCGATCTCGTGAGGTGTCAACTGCAGATCGCGTGCGGGGACGGTCTCAGCTTCACGCAAGCAGACCTGTTGCCCGGCGGCCACGGCATCGAGTGCCGTATCAACGCGGAGGATCCGGCGAACAACTTCATGCCCACCCCGGGAGTGATCACCCGTTACGTCGAGCCGACCGGCATCGGCATCAGGGTCGATTCCGGATACGGGCGTGGGAGCGAGGTTCCGAGCGCGTACGACTCTCTGATTGCGAAGCTGATCACGTGGGGGCAGAACCGGATCGAGGCACGCGACCGGATGAGCCGTGCCCTGAGGTCGTTCGAGATCGAAGGGATCAAGACCACGATCCCGGCGCACCTGCTTCTTCTCGAGGGCGAGGAGTTCATCGCGGGGACGCACACGACCCGGACGGTCGAGACTGGAGCGCTCGCCGCTCTCGAAACCGAGGAGCGTGATGACGGCTCGGCCGATGTGCTGCTCGTAGGGGGCCTCCCGGTGCTGCTGTGGAACCCGGCGATGTCCGCATCGGCCTCGGCCGCGGTGCACGGAGCGGCCTCCAAGGGCGGACTGGTGGCCCCGATGCAAGGAACGATCCTGAGCGTGCTCGTCGAACAGGGCCAGACGGTCGCGGCGGGCGACGCCATCTGCGTTCTCGAAGCGATGAAGATGGAGACCACCATCTCCGCGCCTGTCTCCGGAGTCGTCAAGGAGCTGAACGTTGCGGCGGGGGACACGGCTACGGCCGGAACGGTTCTCGCTGTGATCGAGTGAGCCTCGACTTATCGATCCCTGCGCTCCTCCAGCTCATCGCGTTCGTGGTCGTCGGCTACTTCGCGGGAGCGCTGTTGTCGGTGAATCGACGCGGCGCGGAGCTGGGTGGATTCTCGTGGCCGGAACGGCTTCTGATGATCGTCCCGGGATTCGTCTGCTTCGCAGTCGTCTTGATGCTCGGCAACATCGTCACCCTGGGCGTGGTCTTCGGGGTTCCCGGCATCGTCCCCCTGGCCGCGGTCGCGGTCGTTGTCCTCGGGTGGCGCCACGAGAGAGGGATCCCCGGCATCCCGTGGCTCTGGGTCGCCGTCGCCGCCACGGTCCTCTGCCTCATCTACCTGCTGCCGGTCCTCCTTCATGGATCGGGAGTGAGGACCGGAGATCCCCCGTGGCATCTCGGTTGGACCCAGCAGCTGCTTCACGGATTGCCGGTTCCGCTGGGCCCCGCCCCCGAGATCGCGCGCAACTCCTATCCATGGGGGCTGCACGCGGTCCTCGCGTCGATGACCAGGCTGGTCCCCGGCTCTAACCCGCTCAGCGGTCACGAAGCGCTTCACGTCGTTACGCTCCTCTCGATCCCTCTGGCCGGAGCATGTCTGGCGCGGAGGCTCGATCTCCGAGCCGGTTGGTTGGGAGCCGCGGCGACCGGGCTGATCGGCGGATTCGGGTGGCTCGAATCCGGTTCCGCCTCGTTTATCGCGAGCCCCAGCGAGTACCGGTACGGGGCGGACCTCGTAGTCGCGTCTCCGAACTCGGTGTACGAGTTGTTCCCGCCGGCGTTCCCCCGCGAGCTCGGTCTCGTTCTATTGGGGACCGCCGCGTGCGCCTGCCTCTTCGCAGTATCACGGGGAGACCGTCGACTCGCGGTCGCAGCCGGAGTGATCGCCGGCCTTGCCGGCCTGGTGAGCCTGCCGATGTTCCTGAGCGCCGTGGTGTGGCTGGGAGTTGCCGCGCTCACCGCGCGTAAGGGCTCACGCCGGATGCTCGGGCTCGCGATGCTCGGTTCGGCCGTCCTGGTCATGCTGCCGTGGGCCGGCAAGGTCCTCGTGAACTCCGTGCGCTTCGGTGGCTTCCTCAACACGACGCCGACTCTCGGCGTCGAATGGCCGCTCCTCACCGCGCTGTGGTCGTGGGGGCTACTCCTGTTCTTGTCGGTGCTCGGCGTGGCGCTCGCAGCAAGATCGCGTGCGGGAGGGAGTGGTCCGATGTTTGCGTTCCTGGCGGGGAGCATCGCGCTGCTCGCCTTCGCTACCGCCCGCGGAGCGTACGACTGGGGCGTGTGGGGCAACGCGTCCCTCTTCCATCAGGGCAGGATCTGGCCCCCCCTCCATCTGCTCGGCGGAGCGTTCGCCGGCTACGGTCTGACCGCCCTCTACCTCTGGTTGCGGGAGAGGGCTCGCTCCGTGGCGACGGTGGCAGTGGGAGCGGTTCTCGGAGTCGGGGCCATCTCCCCGGTGGTCGCCGCGAGGGGGTTCGGCGACATCCTCGAACGGCACGACAAGGGATTCGTTTACGGGCTGCCCGACTACGAAGCGGGTGCCTTTCTCCGGCGGGCGGCGTCCCATCTCGGCCCCGAAGACGTCGTGCAGGTCGTCACGGTAGGTCCGACGGTAGGGGGTGACGTTCCCGTCGCGCGGCGGTTGGCGTTCGCCCTGTTCGAGTTCTCGGGAGTAAGGCTCGCGGCCTACGACGATCCTCGGCTCGACGGCAACGATCTTCGGATCCGCTACGCGGACCTCGCGCGGGAGTACGACGAACGGATCGCGAGCGGAGGTTTCGAAGCAGACTTCTTCGTTGTTCCCCGTTCTGATGTAGAGGGCGAGGTCCTGGAAACCGGCACCTTCAGAGGCCAACAATGGATGCTCGTCCGCCGGTAGACTCCCGTTCGTGAACGACATCGACCCGGGCGGGGGGCTCGTAGACATCGGTGACACCTCTCTCTACGTCGTCGAGCGCGGCGCCGGTCACCCGCTCATCTGTCTGCACGGTGGCCCGGGTCTCGACCACACGGAGTTCGGCGACTACCTCGATCCCCTCGGCGACGTGATCCGGTTGATCCTGGTCGACCAACGAGCCCAGGGCCGATCGAATGCCGCCGAGGCGTCGACGTGGTCGCTCGAACAGATGGCCGCCGACGTCTCATCCCTTGCCGCCGCCATGGGGTTCGAGGACTACTCGGTCCTCGGACACTCCTTCGGGGCCTTCGTGGCGCTGCAACATGCGTGCGACCATCCCGGCGCGGCGGCGAGCTCGATCATCTCCTCCGGACTCCCGTCGCTTGAGTACCTCGCCAAGGTCGACGAGAACCTGGCCAACTTCGAACCGGTCGAGCTGCGCGAGCAGGTCACGAAGTCGTGGGCCGACGAGCAGACCGCCGAGACCACCGACGACATCGCTAGGCTGCTGCACGACCAGATGCCTTTTCACTTCAAGGACCCTTACGACCCCCGCATCGCTGAGATCGAGGCGAAGTCGAGCCATGCCGTGTACTCGCCTGCGATCCTCAAACACTTCTCGCTCGAGAATTACGGGGGCATCGAGCTCGAGGATCGTCTCGGGGGGGTCGCGCAGCCGGTGTTGGTCCTGGCTGGGCGCCACGACCGGACCTGCGATATCGCCGGCGCCGAGGCGATGGCCCGGGGCCTTCCCGACGCGACCCTCGTGGTCTTCGAGAAGTCAGCTCACATGACCTACGTCGAGGAGAACGCCAAGTATCTCGATGTGGTGAGGTCGTTCCTCACCGAGCGCTAATCGCGGGGCGGGAGCAGGAGGGCCAGCTGGCGGGACTGTGCCAGGAGCAGACCCGACTCGGTGTAGATCTCGCCGTCCTCTTCGAAAAAGCCCTCACGGCTGAGGCTCGAACGCACCACCCCGAAGTAGAAGTCCTCGGGCGTAACGTCGTCCGGGATGGGCGAGCGGAAATGCACCGTGAGGTCGATCGTCGGTGCCGCGTTCGGCCCCTCGATCCGCGGGAAGGGGGACGGAGGCAAGGTGTCGGTCAGCATGGTCAGGAGGAGAGGATCCAGCCGCCGCGGTTGGGCCAAGCGCAGCCACGCGCCTACCTCGGCGCGGTCCGAGCCCGAGAAGAGCATGTCTCCCAACGCCGGCTTATAGATGAAGTTCTGGACGTGGCGAGGGAGCACTTCGACCGGGAAGTTCTCGATCTCATGCGGGGGTTCGACCTCGGGCATGCGGGTCTCATCGAGATCGATCCCTTCGAAGGGGTAGGAGAACGCCCCGAGGGCGATCGACAGCAGACGGTCGCCGTCAACCATCCGGGCCGACACGGACATGATCGATGTTCCGGCGCGTTCCTTCGTGACCTCGATCCGCACCGGTCCTTCGGGGGCCGCTCGCAGGTAGTGAACCGTCAGCGAGCGGATCGCACGCTCGGGATCGGCGACTTCGTGGGTCATCGCGTTCAGGAGGATCGCGGCGAGATAGCCGCCGTTGGGTCCGTGAACGATCTCCCACGCGGCACCGACCGAGGCCTCGTACACACCGTTGCCAGCGGGGGTGACGGCCGTGTCTCTATCGAAGAGGTTGTCCATGGGTCGTTACGCGGTGAGCGCCCGGGCGATCACCATGCGCTGGATCTCGCTCGTGCCTTCGAAGATTGTGTAGATCTTCGAGTCCCTGTACCACTTCTCGACCGGGAAATCCCTGATGAAACCGTAGCCGCCGAGCACCTGGACGGCTTTCTCGGTGACCGAGACGGCGACCTCGGATGCCTTGAGCTTCGACATCGAACCTTCGGCCTTGTTGAAGGGCTGTCCCGTCGCCGCCATCCACGCGGCCCGGTGGACGAGGAGCCTTGCCGCGTCGATCTCGACTGCCATGTCGGCGATGTGGTTCTGGATCGACTGATGCTGGGCGATCGGGACCCCGAACGCCTGACGGTCCTTCGCATAGTCGATCGAGAACTCGAGTGCAGCGCGCGCGATACCGACGGCCTGAGCAGCGACCGACGGCCGGGTCACTTCGAACGTCCGGAGCGCGGCGGAGGCGCGCCCGCTGGATTCGCCCTTACGTGCCTTGTCGAGCTTGCCCTCGAGGCGGTCGATGCCACCGAGGACACGGTCGACCGGGATGCGGCAGTCTTCGAGGATCACTTCGGACGTGTCGGACGCACGGATGCCGAGCTTCTTCTCCTTCTTGCCCGGCCGGATGCCGGGGTCGTCCTTCGAGATGATGAACGAGGCCTGGCCACGGTGTCCCAGTTCGGGGTCGACGGTCGCCACGATCACGTAGACGTCGGCGTACTGACCGTTGGTGATGAAGATCTTCTGTCCGTTGATGACCCACTCGTCGCCCTCGCGCTTCGCTTTGGTGCGGAGCGAGCGGACGTCGGAGCCGGCCTGCGGTTCGGTAACCCCGAAGGCCGCGATCTTCGGATCCTCAGGCGTGCCGAACATCTTGGGAGCCCACTCGAAGAGCTGCTCCGGCGTGCCCACCGACGCGAGCGCCGAGAGCGGTAGGCCGGTGCCGAAGATGGCCAGACCGATGCCGGCGCACCCCCAGAAGATCTCCTCCATGATCAGAGGAAGGGTGAGCCCGGTCGGATCCTGCTGTGCGTTCATGTAGACGTCGAGCGAGTACAGCCCCGCGTCGGCGGCCTTCTTCAAGACCGGCCAGGGGAACTCCTCGGCTTCGTCGTACTCCGCCGCCACGGGGCGGATCTCCTTCTCGGCGAACTCGTGCGCCCACTTCTGTAGCTCGATCTGCTCTTCGGTCAGCGAGAAATCCACGGTCCCTATCCTCCTGAGGCGTCCGGCCGCTGGTTGACCCTGTCGGCTGGCAGGGTCAGTTGACTGCCCGGTCAAGTTTTCTACGCACAGGATAGAACACTTGCAAGCACTTCGGCACGGCATCTGTGCGCGACGGGGGAGACTGGAGGGCATGAGCGAGTCAAAGGTAGCCCAATGAGCCCTCCGCCCGTCGCGATCGGGACAGCATGAGCGAGTAATGAGCGAGTCTCCAGACCTGCGGAATGCCTCCTTCCGGGACCTCTACCGGGCGTGGGAGGACCATCCGTGGAGCTCGTCTGCCATCGACCTCTCCCTCGATGCCAAGCAGTGGACCGAGGAGCTCGACGAGCGTCAACGCGAATCCGCCCTCTGGAACTACGCCATGTTCCTCAAGGGGGTCGAGACCGAGGCGAGAACCCTTTCGGCGGTCATGGATGCGACGCCTTTCGAAGATGCACGCGCGTTCCTCGCGACCCAGATCGTCGACGAGGCTCGTCACCGGATGTTCCTCGACCGCTGGTTACGGGAGGTCGCGGGACAGGGCGAAGACCCGGTCTCGACGCTGAGCGCGGTGGAGGACCACCTCACCTGGGGATTCTGTCAGGTGTTCGGGGAGCTCGAGCGGGTCGCCGACGCGCTGAGGAAGAAACCCCGAGACCGGCCGCTTCTGACGCAAGCCGTTGCGCTATGTCACGTGATCATCGAGGCCGTCCTGGCGATACCGGGAGAGCACTTCATCCACCGCTATCTCAAGAAGCGGGACGTCCTTCCCGGGCTTGCGTACGGCCTGACACAGACCGCTCGGGACGAAGAACGTCACGTTGCGTTCGGGGCCAAGTTCCTCGACGAGCTCGTCCACCATTCGAAGGAGTGTCGATCGGCTGCGATCGAGATGTTCGATCGGGTCGTCCCGTGGATGGTGGGCGTATTCATCCCCCCGGGCCTCGATCCGAGCTACACGGAGTGTTTCGATTTCACACTCGGCGAGATCTATGCGTTCGGACTGCGTGCGTTCGAACGAAGCTTGCAGGACGTGGGGATCAACCCGCGCGAGATCAGGATCCTTGCCCGAGACGACCGGTCGCTGCCCTACGAAGAACGGGCGCGCAGGTTGCTGGTCCTGATCGAGTCGGGAGTCGTCGGCGACGACACCCGGGAGCCGGAGCTCAAGCCCGAGGCGTACGAGATCCTCTTCGAGGGCATGGCCCGCGCCATGGACGTGGACGTTGCACGCTCTCTTGAAGGGCCGCTTGAATGGACGTTCACCGATGCTGAGCCGTGGCACCTCGTCGTGGTTGAGGATCACGTCGAAGCGCGACCGGGGGCCCCAGGAGATGCAGCAGGTGCAGCTCTTCGTTTCGAGTCGGCGTCGGGTGACTGGGCGAAGATCGCTGTGGGTCGTTTCGATCCCCGCTGGGCGCTCTTGCGTAGGCGGCTGCGCGTCCACGGATCACTGGCTACCAAGGCCAAAGTCTCGAAGCTCTTCGACTAGTGCACCTTCGCGTAAGTAGCTCTGGTGTCACGGTTATTTGCGCGGAGGTGCACTAGTCTCAGGTCATGGATCTCGATCTCTCTTCGGAACAACAGGAGTTTCAGAAGACCGTCAGGGCGTTCGTCGATGACGCGATCAGGCCGAATGCCGAACGCTGGGATGAAGCCCACGAACTGCCGATGGATGCCGTCAAGCAGATGGCCGATCTCGGTCTCTTCGGCCTTCCCTTCCCCGAGGAGTACGGGGGTTCCGGCGCAGACTTCCTCACGCTGTGTCTCGCGATCGAAGAGCTGGCGCGGGTGGATTCGTCGCTGGCGATCACCCTCGAGGCCGCCGTGGGTCTCGGCGCGATGCCGGTGTGGCACTTCGGGACCAAGGACCAGCGCGAGCAGTACCTTCCACCGCTGGCAACCGGAGAAGCGCTTGCCGGTTTCGGTCTGACCGAGCCGGGCGACGGCTCCGACGCGGGAGCCACCAAAACCACGGCCAGGCTCGAGAACGGCGAGTGGATCATCAACGGATCGAAATCGTTCATCACGAACTCGGGAACCCCGATAACGAAGTTTGTGACCGTCACCGCCGTCACCGACAGCCCGGGCGGTAAGAAGGAGATATCGGCGATCATCGTGCCGGCCGGGACTCCCGGGTTCGCGGTCGGGAAGGCCTATCGGAAGATGGGCTGGTGGCACTCCGATACCCACGAGTTGTCGTTCAACGATGTGCGCGTGCCCGAAGAGAACCTCCTCGGGGATCGCGGCGAGGGGTTCCGGAACTTCTTGAAGATCCTGGACGACGGGCGGATCGCGATCGCGGCGCTCGCGGTTGGACTAGCTCAAGGATGTGTCGACGAGTGCGTGAAGTACTCGCAGGAGCGCACCGCGTTCGGTCAGCAGATCGGGTCATTCCAGGCGATCCAATTCAAGATCGCAGACATGGCGATGAAGACCGAGCTGGCCCGGTCCGCCTACCACCGGGCGGCGTGGCTGAAGGAACAAGGCCGGCCCTACAAGAAAGAAGCCGCTATGGCCAAGCTCTACGCCTCGGAGATCGCAGTCGATTGCGCCCGCGATGCGGTACAGGTGCATGGGGGCTACGGCTACATCGAGGAGTTTCCCGTGTGCCGTCACTTCCGTGACTCGAAGATCCTCGAGATCGGCGAAGGTACGTCGGAAATGATGCGCATATTGATCGCCCGCGAGCTCGGTCTCCCCCAATCTTGATCGCCTGATCTTGGCCACCGAGCGTTTCCTCACCTCGCAGACCGACGTCGATGAGCTCGTCGAGGCCGCGCATGGCGCCGGCCGCGTCGGCCTCGATACCGAGTTCATGCGCGAGAAGACCTACCGGGCCCGGTTGTGCCTCCTCCAGGTTGCGACCCCCGACGATCTCGTCCTCATCGACCCCCTCGAGAACGTCGATCTGAAGGGGGTCGGTGATCTCGTGTCCAGTCCCGAGGTCGAGGTCGTGGTCCACGCCGGGCGCCAGGATTTCGAACTGTTCTACGAGGGGATGGGGGCGGTGCCCTCACGGGTGTTCGACATCCAGGTTGCCGCCGGTTTCGCCGGCATCGGCGCGTCGCTTCCTTACAACCGCCTGATCGAAGACACGGTGGGGGCCGGGGTCGACAAGGGCGAGTCCTACACGGACTGGTGCCAAAGGCCGCTGGCCGAAGCCCAGCTGCATTACGCGGCGAACGACGTGCGCTACCTCCTCGAAGCCGCCGACATCCTCAAGGAGAAGCTCAGGGGGATGGGCCGTCTCGAGTGGGTCGAGGAAGAACTGCTGTCCTTCGAGAAGGAAGAGCTCTATTCGGCCGATCCCGCCGAAGCATGGCGGCGCGTGTCCGGGAAGGGTTCCTTGAGGGGCAAGCATCTGTCGATCCTGAGAGAGGTTGCCCGCTGGCGCGAGGAAACCGCAGCCCGTCGGGACATCCCTCGCGGTTGGGTTCTGAAGGATCAAACCCTGGTCGAGATCGCCCGCCGGTCTCCGGCGAACGCCGGCGACCTGGGGAGAATCCGGGGACTCAACGCGAAGGAAGCGGAACGCTCCGGGGGAGGCATCCTTCAGGCGATCGAGAAGGGGAAACGGGGGCCCGCGATCGAAGCGACGTCCTCGCCCCCACGCGCGGCGCAGATAAGGGCCCGCATGCTGGCAGGGCTGGCGGACGCGATCGTGAGGTCGAGGTGTGAGCACGCAGAGATCGCTACGGAACTGGTGGCGACCAGAGGAGACCTTGAGGCGCTCCTCGCAGACGTGTTCTCGAACGAGCATCACCTCGAGAAGCACCGACTCATGCGAGGCTGGAGACGCGATCTTGCCGGCGAGGCCGTTGTGGCCTTGGCCGAGGGACGCGTGGCGGTCCGTGCGATAGAGGATCCGCCTTACATAGAGGAGGTCCACCTGTGATCGATGATGAGGAACGGATAGCGGTTTTCTTCGACTTTGAAAACATCGCGCTCGGAGCGCGCGACCGCGGGGAACGTCTTGACCCCCTCGTGATCATGGATGCGCTGTCCGAGCGGGGGAGGGTCGTGATCAGGCGCGCGTATGCCGACTGGAACCTGTTCGCGGAGTATCGCCAGGCCTTGGTCGAGCAACAGATCGAGCTGATCGAGATCCCCCAACGCACCGGGATCGTCCGCAAGAACGCGGCCGATATCAAACTGGCGGTCGATGCGCTGGAGATGGCCTTCGAGCGGGATTTCATCACGACGTTCGCGCTGGCATCGGGGGACTCGGACTTCACTCCACTGGTCCTGAAACTGAGAGAGCTCAACAAGCGAGTGGTCGGGATCGGCGTCGAGGGCTCCACGTCCAAACTGCTCCCCGGTGCCTGTGACGAGTTCCTGTTCTACGAGAGTCTCCTCGGTCCCGGTTCCGCCAAGGCCGCTCCACGGCGGCGCAAGCGCAAAGAGCCGGCGGGTCCAACCGGAGAAACAGAGCCGGAAGAGGAGACGACCGATCTCGGGTCGGTCGCTCGCATGGTTACCAAGACCCTGTCGGGCCTCCAGCGCAGCATGGACGGGCCGGTGCTGTCGTCCATGATCAAGCGAGCGCTGTTGCGCAAGGACCCAACCTTCTCGGAAGGGGACTACGGGTTCAGGGCCTGGGGCGAGCTGATGCGTCATCTCGAAACCGCGGGGATCATCGAGCTGTCGGGCGGCGCCGAGGGCGACCCGTTCGTCGACTTCCCCAAGGACGGCGGAGGTGAAGAGGCGGCGTTCGAGCTGCTGAAGGAGGTCGTTGCCGAGATCGAGCAACGCTCAGGACCACCGCCGCTGTCGGGACTCAAGAACGAGCTTCGCAAGCGTCAACCCAACTTCTCGGAGAAGAATTTTGGCTACGGCGGCTTCCTCCAATTCGCGAAGGCCTCGCAGGCAAAGGGGTACGTCGACCTCGAGTGGGACGACGAGGCCGAGGACTACCTCTTATCGGCTGGGGCGATCTAGCGGCACGTCGCGTAAATACCGTCGCATTCGGGCGCCCCTGCATCCCCGATGGCTGCGTTGCTCGTCGCTCACGTACTCCCCGGTACGCTCGACTCCTCGCGCCTTGCCCTCCGGGCGCAGGGGCGCTCTCGGTGCTGGCGTTACTTACGCGACGCACCACTAGCGATAGAACGCATCTGAACTCGTTCATCTGAACCAGGTCCTGACGATCGCTTTGCTGAAGCCCCACGCATATCTAAGGCTCGTCGGTTTCTTGCTCGTTCCACTCGCTCGCTTACGCATCGTGATCGGTACCTCCACGACCTGCAGGCCCTTCCGGGCCGCATCCAGGATCACCTCCGACACGTAGAACTGATC
>JBKJZQ010000044.1:0-4683 GCA_046715095.1 Actinomycetota bacterium
TTCGGCATCCACGAGGGCGACGAGCTCGACATCTCGGTGGATGGAGAACGCGTCATCCTCGAGAAGCGGACCGACCTGTGTCTGTTCTGCGCCGCGGAGGACCCCCAGATCGACTACCGGGGCCGCAAGGTCTGCGACACCTGCGCCGGGGAGCTCGGCAAGTTGGGCAAGACCGAGATCAGGCTCACGGACGACACGGTCGTCCCCGGCTGATTCACTTGCCCTCGTCCACGAGGGCATCGAACACCACCCGCTTGGGAACCCCGGCTTCGCGCGCGACCGTGTGCATCGCCTCTTTACGGTCGGTCCCGTCCTCCATGAGGACCCTGACCATCCGGGCCAGCTCACCGGGCGACGGGGTCTCTTTGTGACCCTGAACGGCGCCCCCGATCACCAGGACGATCTCGCCTCGGGGCGGCTCGGACCGAACCCCGTCTAGAAGGGCCGCCAGGGTTCCGCGTCTCACCTCTTCGTACATCTTGGTGAGCTCCCGCGCGAGCGCCGCGGGGCGTTCTCCCAGGAGTTCCATCAGATCCTCGAGGGTCTCCTCGATCCGGTGTGGGGACTCGTAGACGATCATCGTGCGTGGCTCGGTGACGAGGTCCTCGATCCTGCGGCGACGATCGCCTCGCTTGCGTGGGAAGAATCCCTCGAACGCGAAGCGCCCCGGTGGGAGGCCCGATATCGCCAGAGCCGCGACCGCTGCCGAAGGACCCGGTACGACTTCGACCGTCACACCTTGATCCGCACAGAGCTTGACCAACCGGTAGCCGGGATCGGACAACCCCGGCATCCCTGCGTCCGAAACGAGGACGACGGTCTCTCCCGAAAGGATGCGCTCGAACAGCCCGCTCGCCTGGCGGCGTTCGTTGCCCTCGTGATAGACGACGAGGTCCTTGGCTCTGATCCCGAAGTGGGTCAGGAGCTTGCGCGTTCGCCGGGTGTCTTCGCAAGCGACCACGTCGGCTTCTCTGAGGGAGCGCTCGGCCCGCGGAGACATGTCCTCGAGGTTCCCTATCGGCGTCCCGCAGAGGATCAGCTTGCCCGTCACCTCCCCATCCTCGCAGGAGACCCGGCGGGGCGGATCATTGAGGGCGCCACGGCTCGAACACGTACCTGATGGCAGAGGCCGTGAAGCCCCTCCACGACAGATCGTCTCCCTCCAGATGCCGCCCGGCGAAGAACGCGGCGATCGCGTCCACCGCCAGTTGGTCGTTGATCACTCCAACGTGATCGGTGAACGCAACGACGTTCACTCCTCCCTGGTGTCTCCAGTCGCCGGACAACCACACGGAGTCGGCGAGAGCCCAGACGGACAGCCGGGGGATGGTTCCCTCCGACGCGTCAACCGCGTCGAGGTTGGTGGGTGAAGCCGGAGCTCCGAGATCGAACGGTTCGAGCCCGACGAGATCGAGCAGGCGCGCGAAGCCCCGGCCGAGATCACCGCCGACCCGGCCCGGTTCGTTCACGCCGGACGGCGGTACGTCGACGGGTGGTGGGTACGGGGCGGGAGGAGAGAGCACGGCTGCAGCCTCGGGAACCGGCAGGCCACGGGCGATGATCCGATCGAGTATCTGACTCGCTTGAGAATGACCGAGGAGGAACCGGGGCGGATCGAACCCCGCTATCTGCTCCGCCACGATCCGCGCGATCTCGTCGAGATCCCCGCGGGTGTCGCGCGCGACATACGGACGGCCCCCGGCGCGATACGACAGCAATGTCGCGTCTTCGAGAGGGAACCCGATCGCACGCGGGTCGAGCCCGTACAGGGAGCCACGATCGGTAGCGGAGTCGACCCCGCTCAGGATGAGCAGCCGGCCCTCGGCGTCCGGGCGGGCTTCCGTCGCCGGTTCGCGGACCGTCCGGTCGAGCATGCTGTTCGCCAACAAGGCACCGAAGATCACCATCGTGACGGCGAGGGACAGCCGGGGTGACCTCGACTCGGTACTCAGCGACCGCTCCCGCCAGCCCAGGAAGATCAGTCCGTGCACCGGACCCATCAAGGCGACGAACAGTGCCGGCGCCCACGTCCCGCGTTCGGACAGCACCGCGATCGCCGCGCCCGATGCGGCCACGAGGTACCCATACCCGAGAACGCCGGACAGCCCGGGATGTCTCCCGGGACGGGGTCTCCGTCCGTCCTCCGAAGACGCTTCGAGGCGCACCCCCCGGCCGGCAAGAGAGGCGGCCGGGAACAGCCCCAACAGGGCCGCCAGGAGAACGAACGGGGTGTAGCGGGTGGCGACGCCGATGAAGAACATCGCCGCGGCCGGGAACAGCGTGAGAGCAGCGCGGGCAGACAACATCCCAGCGCGGGCGAGGACCGGGCCGAGGTCGTCACGACGTTCCTCGGCCAGCCACACGGTCGAGGCGAGAACCACGGCCCTCACGAGAACGGAAACACCTACCGCGGCCACGAGCCAGAGCCACCCCGGAGCGAACGCGATCGCCTGCTTCAGATCGAAATAGACGTCGAACGGGAACACGCCGAACGCCGATGCCCCCGCGCCACCTTGAGGCATGCGCCCGGCGAGATAGAAACCGGCGCCCACGAGCCCCTCGAGGGCCATGGGCAGAAGGGCCGCCGGGGTCCTTCTGAGGGAGTCGAGTCCCGCACTGAGCGTTCGCACGGTCAGGAGACTAACTATGCTCCACGTCGTGAGCGCACCCGAGGAGACCTCACCCCAAGAGAACTTCGCGGATCGGCGCGCGCGTCTCGGGCGCCTTGACTATCTAGTCGTTTCGATCATCACCGTAGCCGGAGGTCTCCTGCGGTTCATCTCGCTCGGCAAACCGGGCAGCCTGATGTTCGACGAGGTCTACTACGCAAAGGACGCCTGCTACTACGCCAGAGGAGCCGCGAAGGTCTGTCCGCTCGACTACGAGCAGACCTTGGTGCACCCACCGCTCGGGAAGTGGCTCCTCTCGATCGGAGTGAAGCTGTTCGGTTACGACTCGGTCGGATGGCGAGTGGCGGCCGCGGCCGCGGGAACCATCACGATCGTCCTTCTGTATGTGCTGGCGAAGCGGCTGCTGCGATCGACGTTAGGCGCCGCGATCGCTTCCGGGTTGCTGGCGATCGACCTTCTCCACCTCGTGCAGTCGCGCATCTCGATGCTGGACATCTTCGTGCCGATGTTCGCCCTCGCGGCCCTGCTCTTCCTCGTGGTCGAAAGGGACCGCAGGAACGCCGGCGCCGAGGGAACTAGGGCCTTGAGGCTGGGCGCCGGTCTGATGCTCGGAGGAGCCCTGGCGTCGAAGTGGTCGGGTGGGTTCTTCGTCCCCCTCGCGATAGCGCTGGTCGTCGCGTGGGAGATCGGCCGGCGGCAACGCTCGGCCGGCGCCCGCCCGGTCGCAAGCGGAGTGATGGCGGAGCTCGCCTCGTGCGCACTGTTCTTCGTTCTCGTTCCCCTGGCCCTCTATGTCGTCACGTACCTGGGCAGGGTCGAGGGAGCCTTCCTGGCGCTCCCCTGGTCCGACGGATCCTTCCTCCGAGCCGTGTGGGAGCAGCAGTTCTCGATGCTCGACTATCACGCCCACCTGACCGAGCTGCACGGCTACCAGTCACCGCCGTGGACGTGGCCGCTGGTGAAGCGTCCGGTCTCTTACTTCTTCGACTCGAGCGGAGGCACGTACCGCGAGGTCATGGCCCTCGGCAGCCCGTTCGTGTGGTGGTCGTCGCTCCTCGCCCTTTCGTTCACCGGCTACCGGTGGGTGCGCGCTCGATCGGTGGAGTCACCTGAAGGAGTCATCCTCGCCGGCTTCCTCTTCGCGTACCTGCCGTGGCTGGTTCAGTCCACCGGACGAGACGCGGTCTTCCTCTTCTACATGCTTCCGGCAGTGCCGTTCATGTGTCTCGCGCTGGCGTACGTCGCCGTGCGCATCGGAGATGGGATCGAGGCACGGATCGCGGTCGCGGTGTTCGTCGCGGGGGCGATCGGCTTCTTCATCTACCTCATGCCACTGGCGCTCAACCGGCCGATCTCCGAAGACGCCTGGCGCGCCCGGATCTGGTTCGAGAGCTGCACCAAACCGGAAGGCTACGAGGGATCACCGGACGGTTGGTGCTGGATCTAGTCCTTCTCTACGTCGATCAGTTCGACCTCGAACGTGAGAGTGGCATTGGGAGGGATGGAGCCGTACCCGTCAGGGCCGTAGGCGAGCTCGGGCGGGATCACCAGGGTACGCGTGCCGCCCACCTTCATGCCGGGGATCCCTTCGTCCCATCCCGTGATCACGGAACCGGTTCCGATCTCGAACGGGACCGGATCACCACCCACCGATGAATCGAACACCGTTCCGTCTTCGAGCGTGCCGGTGTAGTGGGCCACGGCGACATCGCCGGCTTCGAGCTCGTCACCGTCACCACACTCGACGTCGGTGATGGTCAGGCCCGAGTCCGTGGTCGTTTCCTGACCCTCGACGCAGCCGTCCTCGGACGCCAAGCCGCCGGCTTCCGCGACGTCGCCCGCTTCTCCGTCGTCGCCGCACGCGGCGAACGCGATCAGGCAGACCACCATGATGACGATGCTCGCTCGGATCCTCATGGCGCAACCCTAAACGGGGATGTCGTCGTAACCCGCACCACCGTTTGATGGTGTTGGTGACGAATCCAGCCCAGACCGTCGATCCCCCTCTCTCTAATACACATCTGACGCAGCCGACGAAGAGGATAGAGTAGAT
>JBKJZQ010000045.1:0-19864 GCA_046715095.1 Actinomycetota bacterium
CGGCCAAGACCGAGCTCCGAGGCCGCCTCCATGGCCTTCTGGTCGAGCTGGGACACACGAGGATCGCCCACATCGTCGGCCCGGAGCGGCGATTCGTCTCGACGAATCGCTAGTCGCTCCTGTTACCGAGCTCGCGATCGAGGAGGAAGAGCGCCTCGCCCTTCTCTCCGACCCGGCGCAGAGAATCCACCACATCGCCCACGATCTTCTCTTCTTCGACCTGCTCGGTGACGAACCAGTTGAGGAACGCCTGGCTGGCGTAATCGCGCTCCTCACCCGTGAGCGTGTATAGATCGTCGATAGCCGCGGTAACCGACTCTTCGTTCGCCAGCGCAGCCTCGAAGACCGCCAGCGGGGACTTGTAGTCGGTCGCCGGCCTCTCGATCGCATCGAGCGTGACCCGGCCGCCGCGATCGAGGATGAACGAGCAGAACTTCATCGCGTGGTCGAGCTCTTCCTGGTACTGAGCGCGCAGCCACTTGGCGAACCCGGGAAGGCCCTGCGTCTCGCAGTAGGCCGACATCCCGAGGTAGACGTACGCGCTGTGAAACTCGAATCCAAGCTGGTGGTTCATAGCTTCTTCGACTCTCTTGGGGATCGCCATCCGGTAGATCCTTTCTGGTTTGCTAATAGGTTCCTGCCGCTGACTGTAGGGCGACATCGTCGATCCTTCCAGCACGGGTAACCGCGACCGATACCTTCGGTGGCACGAACGAAGGTGCTTCCGCGGCCGAACGAGGGACCCCTAAGGGTCTTTGACATGGTCGGGGCGGGCCGGTAGTTTGCGGCCACAGAACACACTCAAGCACGTGAGCAACGGCGCTCTGCATCAGCGGGGCGCCTTTTCCTTTTCCGCAGGAGGAAGGCGCCGGGGGCGGAGGAGGGAAAGGAAGGACACCGCATGACCCTCTACCAGGCGAGGGACGAACGGGACGCGTGCGGGATCGGCTTCGTCGCCGACCAGCAGGGCCGGACCAGCCGGACGATCGTCGACATCGCGCTCGAAGCGCTGTGTCGCGTGAAGCACCGCGGGGCGATCGCGGCAGACGCGCTGACCGGTGACGGGGCCGGACTCCTCCTTCCCCTGCCGAGGGCGATCCTCTCCTCGGCGCTGTGGAGCGGGAGCGACCGGGAGCGATCGACAGGTGAGCCCGAGCGCATCGGAGCCGCGATGCTCTTCATCGATCCCGCAGGCGTCGACGCCGCTCATGACCTGCTCGTCGAGGCGGCTGCGGCAGAAGGCATCGAGCAGGTCTCCTTCCGCCGCGTCCCGATAGAGGAGGCCGCCCTCGGGGATGCCGCCCGCACGTCGCTCCCCCACATCGAACAAGCGTTGTTCCTCCGGCCGTTGGGCATCGACGACGCCGAAGGCGAGCGCCGTGCGTTCCGGATGCGACGCCACCTCGAGGCAGCCGCGCGCGTTCGGGGTACGGGTCTGTACGTCGCCTCGTGCTCCTTCAGAACGATCACCTACAAGGCGATGTGCGCGGCCGATCAGCTGGCGAACTTCTATCCGGATCTCGCCGACGCGCGCTACGACGCCTGGTTCGCCATATTCCATCAGCGCTACTCGACCAACACCGCTCCAAGCTGGGAGCGCGCTCAGCCTTTCCGCTTCGTTGCCCACAACGGCGAGATCAACACCATCCGGGGCAACGTCGCGTGGATGAGGTCACGCGAGGGCCGGCTGGGTGCCGAAGACCTTGCGCCGGAGGATCTTCTGATCCCCGTCATCGACGAGCGTGGCTCTGACTCGGCGATGCTCGACGAGGCTCTCGAGCTTCTCGTGCGCGGCGGACGCGATCTCGATCACGCCGCCGCGATGTTGATCCCTGCGGCGTGGGAACGCCTCGATGGGATAGATCCCGAGGTCCGCGACTTCTTCCGCTATCACTCCGCTCTGGTCGAGCCGTGGGACGGTCCCGCCGGCCTGGTGTTCAGCGACGGTCTCCGGGTGGCCGCGAGTCTCGATCGCAACGGCCTTCGGCCCCTCAGGGTCCAGATCTGTGAGGACGGCCTCGTGGCGTGTGCGTCGGAAGCAGGTGCGGTCTCGACGAGAGGACATGGGCGGATCAAGCGAGGCCGTCTGGGTCCGGGGCAGATGCTCGTGCTCTCTCCCACCGAGGGTGGGCTCGTGGACGATGCTCAGATCAAGGGGCGCCTCGCGCGCCGGCGTCCCTACGGCGACTGGGTCGACGCCTCCCGCATCCCCGCGGGCGGCGGCACTCCGGTGACCGAGGCTCCGGCCGACGTCGTGGCCCGGCAGGTGGCCGCCGGTTACTCGAAGGAGGAGTTCACGGTCGTCATCCGCCCGATGGGATCGGACGGCGCCGAGCCGACCTCGTCGATGGGAGACGACACCGCCCAGCCACCGCTGTCCGGGACCTCGAGGGGAGTGTTCTCCTACCTCAAGCAGCGGTTCGCCCAGGTGACCAACCCACCGATCGACCACCTCAGGGAACGACACGTGATGTCGACCTCAACCTACGTGGGTCGCCGGGGGGCATTGCTCCACGAACGCCCCGAGGCAGCGCGCGTGCGGCGGTTCGACTCCTTCATCCTCTACCCCGACGCCGTCGAAGCACTGCTCGCGGACGGCGCCGTGCTCCTCGACGGCAGCTTCGATGTCCTCGAAGGGCCCGATGGCCTCGAGCCCGCCCTCAGGTCGATGGCGGAGGCGGCGTGTGCCGCCGTGGCCTCGGGTGCCGAGATCGTCGTCGTCAGCGACCGGGGCGCCACCGACGAGCGCGCACCCATCCCTTCCGCCCTCACCGGAGGCGCGGTTCACCACGCGCTGCTCGGCGCCGGGCTGCGCGGCCTCGCCGGCATCGTCGTCGAAGCCGATGACGTACGAGAGACGCACCATTTCGCATGCCTGTTGACCAACGGGGCCGACGCGATCTGCCCGCTCCTCGCGCTCCAATCGTTGTGCGATCTCGCGGTCAGCGGACGACTGGGGGGCGACGCCGGCCCGGTCGACGCGCAGCTGCGGTTCGCGTCGGCGGTCGAAGACGGCGTCCTCAAGGTGATGAGCAAGATGGGCATCTCGACGCTCGACTCGTACAAGGGTGCCCAGATCATCGAGGCCATCGGTCTGGGCCCCGACGTCATCGATCTCTGCTTCCCGGGGGTCTCCTCCATCCTGGGAGGACTGTCGCTCACCGAGCTGGGGGCCGACGCGTTGATCAGGCACGATGCCGGGATGGCTGCGAAGCCGAAGTTGGTCAACACCGGTTTCATCAAGTTCAAGAAAGGCGGCGAGTACCACTCCTACGAGCCGGGTGTGGTGAGCGCGCTGCACGAACACGTCGGGATCACCCCGGCCACGAACGGGAACACCGACGAGAGGGCCGCTCATGCCTTGCGCGCCGCTGTGAAAGGGGTCCCCGGCGCCTACGACCGCTTCGCCCGGCTGGTCAACGAACGGCCCGCCGCCGAACCCCGCGATCTCCTGGCCTTCGCAGCCGCCGAGCCGATACCGGTCGGCGAGGTCGAAGACGTTCGCGTGATCGCGGCCCGGTTCTCGTCGGGCGCGATGTCGCACGGAGCACTCTCCGCCGAAGCGCACGAGACGATGGCGAAAGCCCTCAACCTGATCGGCGGCGCGGCGAACTCCGGTGAGGGCGGAGAAGACCCCGCGAGGTTCGTCGACGACCGGAACTGCTCGATCAAGCAGGTCGCCTCCGGGCGCTTCGGAGTCACGCCGTCGTATCTGGCGAGCGCGGCCGAACTGCAGATCAAGATGGCGCAGGGGTCCAAGCCGGGCGAGGGCGGTCAGCTACCGGGTAAGAAGGTGTCGGTCGAGATCGCGCGCCTGAGGCACACGGTCCCCGGTGTCGCTCTCATCTCTCCCCCACCCCATCACGACATCTACTCGATCGAGGACCTGGCGCAGTTGATCTTCGACCTCAAACAGGCGAACCCGGATGCGAAGGTGTCGGTGAAGCTCGTTTCGAGTGAAGGCGTCGGCACGATCGCCGCGGGCGTCGTCAAGGGACTCGCCGATGTCGTCCACGTCTCCGGCGGTGACGGCGGCACCGGCGCCAGCCCGCTCGGGTCGATCAAGAACGCGGGGATGCCGTGGGAGATCGGCCTTGCCGAAGTGCGGGAGGCCCTGTCCGCCAACGGCCTCCGGGGTCGGGCGCGCGTGCGCGTCGACGGCGGGTTCAAGACGGGACGCGATGTGATCGTGGCCGCTCTCCTCGGCGCAGATGAGTTCTCGTTCGGTACCGCGATCCTGATCGCCGAGGGCTGCATCATGGTACGGACCTGTCACCGCAATACCTGTCCCGTCGGTATCACCACCCAGGACGAGAAGCTGAGGGCGAAGTTCGCCGGTACCCCAGAGATGGTCGCGCAGTATCTGATGTCGGTGGCAGAGGAGGCCCGGACGCTCCTCGCCTCGCTCGGGTTGAGGAGCATCGAAGAGGCGATCGGCAGGGTCGATCTCCTGACCCCGCGGACGGTTGGCGACGCCCGCGCCGACTCTCTCGACCTCACCCCGTTGCTCACGCCCTCGGACGGCGCCCGCAGCTTCACCGGGAGCGTGCCGTTACAGTCCCCTCGGTCCGGACTCGGCGACAGACTCTTCGACGACTCGGCCGCGGCGCTCGAGGCCGGCGACGACATCTCACTCGATTACCCGATCTCGACTGCCGACAGAACGGTCGGAGCACGGATCGGATGCTGGACCGCCAAGCGGTGGAGCCCGGGGAAGCCGCCGGGAACCATGAGCGCAACATTCACCGGCGAGGCCGGGCAGTCATTCGGTGCGTTCCTGTCCGAAGGCATCGAGCTGAACCTGATCGGTGAGGCCAACGACTACGTGGCCAAGAGCATGGGGGGCGGCAGAGTTACGATCACGCCGCCGGAGAACGACGCCGGGGATCCCGTTCTGGCGGGTAACACCGTGCTCTACGGAGCCACCGGGGGCCAGTTGTTCGTCGCCGGTCGGGCCGGCGAGCGCTTCGCGGTCCGGAACTCCGGCGCGGTGGCCGTGGTCGAGGGCACTGGCGACCATGCCTGCGAGTACATGACCGGGGGGGCCGTGGTGATCCTGGGCCCGACCGGCCGGAACCTGGGCGCGGGCATGAGTGGCGGAGAAGCGTACGTCTTCGACCCCTCGGAAACGCTCGACGGCAACCTGAACGAACAGTTGGTGGCGGCGTACGAACCGACCGAGGGCCAACTCGCCTCGCTCCAGCGCGTCATCACCCGGCACCTCGAAGCCACGGGCTCGTCCATCGCGCGGGAGATCCTCGACGACTGGGAGGTCGCCTCCACGTCCTTCCGGCGGGTCGCACCGGTAGCCGAGGTCGCCCGCCTCGAAGCCATGTTCGAAGGGACCGCGGTCGCCGCGGCCTAGTGGTGCGTCGGTGGTGCATCCTCCGCCGGTGCCGAACGGCGCGCCACCACGAGCGCGGCGACCGCCCCCACCATCGCCGGAACCGCGAGCGCGGTCCCTGCTACGCGCAGACCGGCGATGGCGGCCAGGGCTCCGTCGACGAGGCTGCCGATCGGACGGACGCCGTGGAACGACATGCTCCAGTAGGCCATGACCCGGCCTCGATAGGCGTCGTCGGTCATGAGATGGAGCAGGCTCGTGGCCGTGGCAACCGACGACAAGTAGCCGAACCCGGACACGTAGAGGAACCCGAGGCTCACCCACTCCGTCGACGACAAGGCAAAGCCGAGCATGCCCACCGATTGCGTGAACAGCGTGACCGACACGACGCGCAACGACGGATGCCAGCGCGTCACGATGAACGCGGCGGTGACGGCTCCCGCGCCGAACGCCCCCACGAGGAACCCGGCGTAGGTATCCGGCCTCCCGAGGATGTCGGTCGAGAACGCGGGCGTCAACGTGTTGACGGGATCGGCCGTCAACGACACCGCCGCCACCACCGCGATCGGGAGGAACATCAGGATGTCGCGGGTGAGGAAGCGGAAGCCGACCTTGACCGGCGCGCCGACGACGGGCTGGGTAGGTTCCGTCGGCCGGGCCCGCACCACGAACAGCGCGGCCACCAGCGCCAGGTACGAGAGCGAGTTTAAGAAGAACGCCCACGCGATCCCATAGCGGGCCACGACCAGCACACCCATGACCGGTCCGAGTGCCCGCGCCAGGTTGAAGGTCACGGCGGTCAGTGCCACCACGGATGACAACTCGGCCTTGGGGACCAGCGAGGGGACGAACGCTTGCAGCGTGGGCGTCGTGAAGGCCGTCGTCACCCCCGTAGCGAAGGCGAAGGCGATGACGATCCCGGCATTGACGGCATCGGCGCCGGCCAACAAGGAGAGCAGCCCCGTGAGGGCCGACGCGCAGATCTGCATCGTGATCAGGAGCTTGCGGCGGTCGACCCGGTCCGCCGCCCGGCCTGCGGTGGTCGCCAGGACCAAGATGGGGGCGAACTGAGCGAAGTTGACGACCCCCACCAACAGCGTCGAGCCCGTCAGACGGTAGACGAGCAGTACCTGCGCGATGTTCTGGAACCACGTCCCGGAGTTCGAGATGAGGCTCCCGAAGAACATCGGGCCGTAGTCGCGACTGACCAACACGCGCCCTATCGAGCGCGCCAGAAGAGGCTCCGGTGGGCGGGGCTCAGGCAACTTTCCTCTTAGGCGCTTCGGTAGAGCTTCGTCATCACGAACTCGCGGTGGCCCAGCGCCTCCGCGGCGGTCAGCCGGCCGTTCGCCGTCCGCACCACCACATCGAGCAGGCGCCCTCCTGCCTCGTCGAGATCATATTCCTGGCTCAGCAGCCCCGACACGTCGAGGTCGATGTGCTCGCTCATCGTCGACACCGTCAGAGGGTTACCCGACAGCTTGATCACCGGCTCGATCGGGTTGCCGACCACGTTGCCCTGACCCGTGGGGAAGAGGTGGAGCACCGCGCCCCCGGCGGCCATGAGGGTCACGCATTCGGCCGCCGCCGACGACGTGTCCATATAGTTGAGTCCGGGCTTGGTCGGCGCCTCGGCCGGGCCTAGGGCGTCCACGACCGGCTTCGTGCCGGTCTTGGCGATGTTTCCGAGCGCCTTCTCCTCGATCGTCGTCAGGCCGCCGCGGATGTTCCCCTCGGTCGGCTGGCTGCCGAACAGATCGGCCTCGCCTCTCTCGATCATCGCTATGTAGTCGTCATAGATCGTTTGGAACTTCTTGCGAACCTCATCGGATTCGCAGCGCTCGGCTATGAGGTGCTCGCCGCCGGTGAGCTCGGACGTCTCGCCGAAGAACGCCGTGCCGCCCTCGCCCACGACCCGGTCTACGACGCGGGCCACTGTGGGGCACGAGGCGAGGCCAGTCGTCGTGTCGGACTCACCGCACTTGATGCTGACCCACACGTCGGACAGCTCGACCGGCTCACGCTGCAGCTCGGTTGCGTCCTGCAGCATCTTCTGGGCCACGCGCGCCGCGTTGGCGGCGGTCTGGAGGTCTCCGGTACGCTCGATCGAGAACGTTTCGACAGGCTTACCGGTGGCCGCGATCCCCTCCGCGATCCGCTGTGCCCAGTTGGGCTCGATCGCGATCACGACGCACGCCGCGACGTTGGCGTTGGCCCCGGTTCCGATGAGGGTCCGGAACGTGAGGTCGAGGTCCTCCCCGAACTGCAGGCGCCCGTACGCGTGCGGAAGCGCCAGCGTGCCGGGGATCATGGCGGCGACCTTCTCGGCCGCGGCGTTGGAGATGTCGTCGACCGGAAGGATCGCGACGTGGTTGCGAACGCCCACACGGCCGTTCGATCGCCGGTAGGCGAGGATCTGCTTGTTGGCTACCATCTCGAGCTCCTCAGGTTGTGGGTGTGCACGTAGTCGCCGGTGGTTACGTTCTCGGTGGTGTGTCCGATCACGACCCCGTACTTGTGTACGTCGTCGCCGCTGCTCATGTCCTTCAGCGCGACCTTGTGCCCGAGTGGAACCTCGGCCCGGGTCGTGATCGTGACGCGGCCTCCGGTATCCATGGCCACCGCAACGGCTTCCCGGCCTGCGGATACGTCTTCGATCGCGACGGCGACGTCGTCGCCCTCGTGGTGGATAAGGAACAAGTGACTCATCGTTTCTCCTTCCGCCGGATCATGTGACCCGGGTAACCAACATGAGACTCACTACTGCGAGGGCAACCCCCGCCGCCGATCCCGCAGCCACGGGAACCAACAACCCACGATCGAAGCGGAGGTTCGAGGAACGGATCCCGATCGCGACCAGTGCCGCGAGGATGAAGATCTTCGACAGGTAGGACGCGGCGTCGACCACTCCCGCCGGCAACGAGACGACGCTTGCGATCGTCGCCGCGAGCACGAAGGCGGCCACGAACCACGGTACCTGTAGCCGCCGGACGCCGCTCTGGACACCCGGGGCCGGGTCGACCGCCCGGGTTCCGAGGAAGGGAGCAACAAGTGCGGCGGGGATGATGAACAGGTTGCGCGCGAGCTTCACGATCGTGGCCGTGGCCCCGGCTCCCTCAGACATCGAGAACGACGCCGCCACAACCTGCGACGTGTCGTTGATCGCGGTGCCGGCCCACATCCCCGCGGCCCGGTCCCCCAGCCCCAGCAGGTGCGCGAGGACGGGGAACAGCAGCAGCGCAACGGTGCCGTAGATCGTGACCGTAGTGATCGCGACGGTGACCTCGTCGTCGCGAGCGCCTATCGCCGGGGCGATGGCGGCGATCGCAGAGTTGCCGCAGATGGCGGTGCCGGCGGCGAGCAACAACCGCATCCGCCCCCCGAGCCCGGCCGCGGTCGCGGCGACGTAGGCCGCCACGGCGCCGACCGCGACGCAGGGAACGATGACGGCGAGAGCATCCACTCCGACCTCCTGCAACTGAGCGACGGACAGCTTGAGGCCGAGCAAAACGATGCCGGCGCGCAGCAGTTGGGTCGAGCCGAAACGGGCGACGCTCGACAGACCCGCCGGTATCAAGCGGCCGAGGGCGATGCCTATCCCCAACGCCAGCAGGGGACCAGGCAGCCATGTCGCCTGCTGTTCGAGCGCGCTCAGCGCCACGGCGATGACGAGGTACGCCGCGATGCCTCCGAGGAAGTGCCCGTGGGACGCCTCCTCAAGACCGATCCACCGCAGTGCCCGGGTCACGTGTCCCCCTCCGGCTCGAGCCCGAGGAGCCCGGCGACGGTGCCGCCCAGGATCGCGGCCGTCACCTCTGGGGACAGACCGGCACGCGTTACCGTGCCGATCGGATCGGGGTCGCCCATCGGGAAGGGATAGTCGCTGCCGAGAACCACGCGGTCCGCCCCCACCCGCTCGACGAGGAAACGCAAGGCATCGGGGTCGTGAACGACGGTGTCGTAGAAGAAGCTGCGCAGGAACTCGCTCGGCGGGCGCGACAGGTGAGCGGTGGTCACGTCCGGCAGCGCCGCGTAACCGCGGTCCTGACGCCCGATCTGGTAGGGCAGGAAGCCGCCGCCGTGCGTCAGGCAGACCCTCAGACCCGGATGGCGCTCGAGCACGCCGCCATAGATGAGGTGTGCTGCCGCGGTCGTCTCCTCCGCGGGATTGCTCACGATGTTGCTCAGGAAGTAGCGCTTGAGGCGCTCGGCCCCGAGCGACGCGTAGGGATGGATCAGGATCATGACCTCGAGTTCCTCCGCGGCGGTCCAGAACGGCTCGAGCGACGGATCGTCCAGCTCGGCGTCCACCACCGAGGTGGCGATCTCGACGCCAATCATCCCCAGCTCGCCCAGCGCGTAGCGGAGCTCTTCCACAGCGACGTCTACAGCTTGCAGAGGAACCGCGGCCATGGCCCGGAAGCGGTCGGGGCGCTGAGCGATGGCTTCGACGGTGAGCTCGTTCTGGGTGCGCGCCAGCCACGCGCCGTCCTCGTGATCGAGCACGTAGGCCGAGAAATCCATCCACGACGACAGCACCTGGACGTCGACGCCCGCGGAGTCCATCCAGCGCAGGCGGTCCTCCAGATCGAGCAAGCCGTTGGGGAACGATTGCGTGGCGTCACGCCCGGCGAAGTTAACGCTCTGTTTGCCGTCGCGCTCGGTGACCGTGATGTTGTGCGCGCCCCCGTCGCTGCGGAGGCGGTCCACCAACGCCGGCGGGATGAAGTGGCAGTGCAGGTCGATCGACCTCATAGGTCCGCCTGCCTCATGCGCGCTCTGAGGTCGTCGTCCGGCTCGAGCACGAACAGGCCGCCGCCGACGCGGTCGGTCACGTACACGAGGCCGCCGTCGTCGAGGGACGACACGTAGAGGTCGTTGATCTGGGTGTCCACCTGGCCCGGGGCCGGCTCCGGCACCCAGTGCGCCACCTCGACCGGGCCCTCCGCGTCGGCGATGTCGTACACACGTAGCCCGGCGTTGAAGTAGGTGACGAACATCAAGGTCTCGCTGCGGTAGCTACCGGGCCGGTTCTCGTGCAGGTTGTGGGGACCGAAGCGCAGACCCCGGTCGCAGTAGTCGCCCTCGGGAACGGGACACGCCGAGACGACCTCGGGGGCGACGGGGTCCGATACGTCGAGGACGCGCACCAGCTTCTGGTCCTCGCCACACTTCTCCTTGATGGCCTCGTCGGTGGCGACCACGAGCTTGCGCCCGGGCAGCGGCATGCAGGTGTGGGTGTCGCCACCGGTGTTCCAGCCGATCGTGGCGACGTGCTCGGGCTTGCTCACGTCGGAGAGATCGAGCACCACCATGCCCACGTCGCCGTAGCCGAGGTACCCGATGTCGCCGTCGAGCAGCGCGTGATGGGCCGCGAACCTCTTGCCCTCGGGTTGGTCGAGTACCTCGCCGCCCCCGCGCCACATCCCCGGCCACCACCACCGCCCCGCCTCGACCGGATTCGTGGGGTCCGACATGTCGACGATCAGAAAGATGCGGTCGTCGAAGCCCTCGGGGATCGCGGACATGTACGCATAGCGGCCGCCGAGCCACACGATCCGGTGAACGCCCTTGCCGGTCGAGTCGAAGTATCCGATCCGGCGCAACTCGAACGGGTCCGATACGTCGTAGACGACGAACCCGTGGCTGAATCCCTCGCCGCCGCGGAACTGCTCCTCGTTCACGAGCAGCAGATCGCCCGCGAGCTGCACCTTGTGGGAGTGCGATCCTGACGGCGCCGGGATCTGGGTGACCACGTGAGGGTTGGCCGGGTCGGAGACGTCCAGCACCGAGGTGCCCATGCCGGAGCCGCCGAGATGGCCGATGTAGAGGGCGTCGCCGTTGCGCATGATCTGCATGCCGTCGCCCTTGGAGTTGAGGTCGGAGTGGCCGAGGAGCCGGAACCCCGATGCCTCCCGCGTCGCGATCGCGTGCTCGGTCACCGCGGGGCCTCCAACCGGTCCACGAGCCTCATCCGATGCCGCCCGCTCCCTCGATGACCTCCGCCACCTCGACCTGGGCGCCGCCCCGCTCGTCCGACTCGAGCGCCGCGTAGATCACGGCGAGAGCATTGACGGCCTCGCGGGCACCGACCTCGACCGTCGCCTCGCCGCGGATAGCGAGGGCGAACTCGTCGAGCTGCTCCCGGAACATGTCGGTGGAGGGAAGATCCACCGGCTCCCTCTCCGATTGCCCGTGAAGCTGCGACTTCAAGGCGCTGTACTTGTCGGCGAGATGCGACTCGTCCCAGTGGGTGAAGTCGAGGTCGTAGAACAGGTTCGCCTTGGTGCCGAGGAGGTTCAACGTGTACACCCCCGGGGACGCCCAGCCGCAGCCGAGGTACCCCAGCATCCCCGCCTCGAACTCCAGCACGGTGATCGTCGCGTCGGGGATCTCGGCCTTCGTGTACAGGCGCTTGGTCGTGCAGTTCACCGCGCGGACCGGGCCCAACAGGGCCTGGAGGTTGTCGGCGTGGTGCACGCCGAGTTGGATCAGAGGGCCACCCGGGCTCTTCGACCTGTACCAGCGCCAGTTGTCCGGGGTCAGCTCGAGGCCGCGCTCGTTGCTGAAGTTCGCCTCGGCGATCGATACGTTGCCGAGCTTGCCGTCGGCGAGCCATCGCTGCATCACCCTGGCCCCGGATAGCCTCCGGGCGCTGTGGCCCACTGCGAACACATTCCCGCCGGCTTTCACGGCCCTGGCGATCGCAGTCGCGTCCTCCATCGTGTTTGCGATCGGCTTGTCGGTGTAGACGGCCTTGCCGGCCTCCAGCGCCTGCTCGATCACCTGTCGGTGAGTGTCGTTGGGGGTGGTAACCAACACGCCCTCGATCTCGGGGTCGGCCAGCAGTTCCTCGTACGTCGACGCGGCACGAGGTATCCCGTATTCCTCCTGGAAGGCGGAGCGCTTCTCTTCGCTGCGACTGAAACAGCTCACGAGATCGATGACGTCGCCGCGCTGCGCTCCCCTCGCCAGCACGCGCGCCCACCTGCCGAGGCCGACCGAGGCCAGCCGCACCTTGTCCGTCATGACCGTCCTCCCTCTGCACCGTTTCCGATTGACGTGTCGAGTTCTTGGATGTTGCTCCCCAGATCGGGATCGGCGAAGAAGCACGCCAGCCTCACCGTCACACCCTGGTCCGCGAGCGTGGCGTGCGGCGTGTTGGGCGCCACGATGATGCAGTCCCCCTGCGCGACCGGAGTGGTGACGCCGTCCTCCCAGAGATGTCCCGCCCCCTCGATCACGTACATCGCCTCGTACGAGCGCGGGTGCAGATGCGCGTTGCGCTTGCCGGGCTCGACGGTGACGATGCGCATCGAGAGGTCGAGGCCCTCCATGCCCACGAACGGATCCGCCGACTTCCGTCCCGGCAGGCCCCGGAAGTTGAGTTCTCCGGCACTCACGATCATCCGCCGGCCCCCCTGAGCCGCGCTATCTCCTCGAGGCGCACCACGATCGCGCCGCCGACGCGCTCGGCGAAGCCGGCGGCGAGCTCATCGGTCGCCCACCACGGGTCCCCGTACCAGCCGTCGTCGGCGATCTCGGTGACGTCGGTCACGAAGCCGTAGACCTCGTGCGAGCGTCGCATCGCGTCCATGTTCTCGGCCCCTGGGGGACGGGTGGGCTCCTGCGCCCCCTCCAGCTTCACGAGCGAGGGATCGTGCGCCAGCACGGCCATCGTTTCGATACTGCCGCCGTGGGTCAGCTTCCCGCCGTCGGCGGCATAAAGGCGCTGCGCCACGTAGCAGGCTTGGGCCACCACGAAGTTGGCCTCGGTCTCGTCCTGCAGTTCGGTGGCCACCGCGTCGAGGGATGCCGTGTTCACCTCGTGCCAGTTGACGAACACGATATCGCGCACACCCATGGCGATCAGTTCGGTACACACGTCCCGCAACAGCGCCTCGAACGTCTGGCGCCGGAGCGTGATCGTCCCGGGATGTCCCGCGTGGATCGGCGTGACGCCGTAGGGCGCGAACGGAACGAAGAGACCCTCCATCTTGGTCGCGATCGTCATCGCTATCAGCTCCGCGGCCATCGTGTCGGTTCCGCACGGGAGGTGGGGGCCGTGCTGCTCGATGCTACCGAAGGGGATGATCGCGAGCGGGTTGCCCGCGATCGCCCGCGCCACCTCGGCGCTGCTCATGTCGTACATCGAGGTCATCTCGTTCGTTCCTCCGGGCTCGCGACTACGTTGAGGGGCGCTTCTCCGCGCAGGATACGGGCCGCCTCCTGGGCGGCCTTGACCCTCATGTCGCGCTCCGACTCCTCCGAGTACCAGGCCATGTGTGGCGTCAGTATCACCTTGTCCAGCACGGCTCCGAAGGCTTCGACGTCGGGGGGTTCGGTCTCGTAGACGTCCAGAGCAGCCATCGCCGGGCGCCCCCGCTCGAGGCCGTCCACGAGCGCCGCGGTGTCGATCAACGAGCCCCTCGACGTGTTGACGATGAGCGAACCCTCTCGCATCCGTGCGATCTCCTCGGGTCCGATCAGTGGGCTGCCGTCGGGTCGCCCCGGAGCGTGCAGCGTCACGACGTCGGCGGCGAGTGCCTCGGCGAAGGAACCCAGGTGCCAGAGGACGGCGGACTCATCAACGAAGGGGTCGTGGCCGATCACCTCGTAGCCGACGCCCGAGAGAAGCTCGGCCACCCTCCGTCCGATGCGGCCCAGTCCCACCACGCCGGCCGTCCGAGCCGACGGCAGGTGCAGGGGCCGCAGATCGGCCACCCCCCACTCCCCCGACTTGACGGTCGCGTCGGCCACATGCAGCCGGCGAGCGGCCGCGAGGACCAGGGTGAGGGTGTGGATCGCGACCGCCTCGGTACCGTAGTCGGGCACGTAGGCGACCCACATGCCCAGGTCGGCGGCCGCGCCCGCATCGATCGACTCGGTGCCCACCCCGTAACGGACGATCGCCCCGGCCTCGACCCGCTTCAGGGTGTCGGCGTCGAAGCGAGGACCCGAACCCGCGAGGATCACCCGCGCGCCGTGTGCGACATCGACGATGGCATCGGGCGATCCACCGTCGCCGATGACCAAGGTTGCGTCGAGCGGCGCCAGGATCTCTTCCTCGATGGAGAGATCCTGGTAGCGGGTCCCGAGGACCGCGACCTTTACCGGCACATGTCCCTCTCCGTCCCCCTCAATCGCTCTCCTTGATCGTCTTGTAGATACGGTCGACGGTTGGCAGAGCGAGGTCCTCGAGGGAGTCCGCGGCCGGCAGAGGAGCGTGCGGGGTCGTGATCCGAACGATCGGGCCGTCGAGGTCGAAGAACAGTTCCTCGGCGACGATCGAGGCGATCTCGGCTCCCCAGCCACACAGCCGCGGGTTCTCCTCGACGGTGAACAGCCTGCTGGTCTCCTTCACGCTGCCGAGGATCGTCTGCGTGTCGAGCGGCACCAAACAACGGACGTCGATGACGCTGCAATCGATGCCGTCGGCCGCCAGCCTCTCTGCGGCCTCGAGCGCCCGGGGCACCATCGCCGCGAGGGCCACGATGGTGGCGTCCTTACCGGGCCGTACGATCTTGGCTACCCCCAACTCCTCGACGTGCTCTCCTTCGGGGACCTCGCCCTTGATCGGGTAGAGCGACTTGTGCTCGAAGAACAGCACGGGATCGTCGTCGCGGATCGAGGCGGCCAGGAGCCCCTTCACGTCGGCGGGGGTGGACGGCGCCACCACCTTGAGCCCCGGCACCGCCATCGCCCAGTTCTCGACGCTCTGCGAGTGTTGGGCGCCGAAGCGGCTGCCGCCGCCGTTGGCGGTCCGGATAACCAAAGGCAGGCGGACCTGTCCGTCGGTCATGTAGCGGGTCTTCGCGATCTGGTTGGCGATGATGTCCCAGCACGTCGCGAGGAAGTCCGAGAACATGATCTCGGCGACGGGACGCAGCCCCGTCATCGCCGCCCCCATCGCCGCGCCGGTGATCGCCTGCTCGGAGATCGGCGTGTCGCGCACCCGTCGCGGGCCGAAACGATCGAGCAGCCCGGGGGTGGCCTTGAAGACCCCGCCGGCCGCAGCGATGTCCTCGCCGATCATGTACACGGTGTCGTCCCGCTCCATCTCCTGCGCGAGGCCTGCAGCCACCGCATCGCGGTAGCTCAGTTCCGCCATCGGTTACCTCCGTCGCTGAACACCTGCGTCTCGATGACGTCCTCACCCGGCGGCGGCCCGTCCTTGGCCTCCTGCGTGGCGAGGTCTACGTCGGCCAGCTCGGAGGCGTCTATCTCATCCAGTTCGGCGGTGTTGAAATCCAGGTCCGCGAGGCGTCTCCGATACAGGTCGATCGGGTCGCGCGCCATCCAGCGCTCGACCTCGTCGTCGGGCCGGTATTTGGCGGGGTCGGCGCGTGAGTGCCCGCCCTTGCGGTAGGTCAGTGCCTCGATCAACGCGGGCCCTTCGCCGGCGCGGGCTCGCTCGATGAACCTCGTGGCGACCCCGTAGACCTCGTCGACGTCGTTGCCGTCGACCAGAACGCGCTCGAGCCCGTAGGCCGAGGCGCGATCGGCCGCCGGGCTCGGTACCGCGGTAACGCTGGAGATCGGCGTGTACTCCATGTACAGGTTGTTCTCGCAGACGAAAACCACCGGCAGCTTCCACACGGCCGCGAGGTTGAGCGCCTCGTGGAACGTCCCGATATTCGTCGTGCCGTCACCAAAGAAGCACACGGCAACCTGACCGGAGCCGCGCTCCATCGCCGACCACGCCGCCCCGGCCGCTATAGGCATATGCGCACCGACGATCGCGTAGGAGCCCATGGCGTGATGCTCGACGCTGGTGAGGTGCATGGATCCGCCCTTGCCTCCGAGGATGCCGTTGGCACGCCCCAGCAGCTCCGCCATGAGACCGGTCATCGACGCCCCGCGCACGAGCGTGTGGGCATGGCCGCGGTAGGTGCAGAAGGTGTAGTCGTCGTCCCGCATCGCGTGTCCGAAGCCGGCCGCGACGGCCTCCTGGCCCAGCGACAGATGGCTGGTTCCCTTCACCAGGGTCTGCAGGAAGAGGTCGTAGGCGCGCTGCTCGAACAGACGCAGGCGGACCAGCTTGCGATAGAGCGCCAGGCGCGTGTCCCGGTCGAGCTCGATATCCGACGCGTAGCCGGTCACCTCTGTCTGCGGCGGCAGGGCGGATGCTTCTCGGCTCGTTGTCATCGGTCCTCCAGACCGTCGTCCACAGCGACATCCTCAGGCTTCAGGTCGAGGCCCGAGGCCTCGGCCTGGATCTTGAGGAGCGCGGCGAAGTCCTCGTTTTTGATACCTCGGCCCAGCAGCCCCATCACGAGCTCACGCACGGTGGCAGCGACCGGGAGGGGGACGTTCAGCTCTTCGGCGGCGTGCATTCCCAGATCGAAATCCTTGAGCAGGAGCTCGGGCGTGAAGGTCGGGGTCATGTCCAGGTTCACGAACGCCGGACTCTTGTAGCGGGTGAAGGTCGATCCCATCACGCTGTTGTTCAGGAAGTCGAGGAATGCGTGGCGCGGGACCCCGCCCTTCTCCGCGAGCACCGTGATCTCGGCCATCGACTGCGCCACAACCCCCAGGAACAGGTTGTGGCAGATCTTCACGAGGCGAGCGAGCTCGCCCTCGCCGACGTACGAGGCGCCGGACCCGAGCAGGTCGAGGTAGGGCGCCGCCATGTCGAACGCCTGCCGGGGCCCGGAGACGGCGAAGGTTAGACGCCCCGCCTTGACGACGCTCGGGTTCCCGCTGACGGGCGCCGCCAGCAGAGCGGTCTCGGTCTTCTCGCAGTATTCGCGCACCTGAGTCGACACCTCGACCGACACCGTGGTCGAGTCGACCAGGATCTTGGGCGCCACGCCCTCGACGGACAGGACCCCGCCGGGTCCGATAGTGACCTCGGCGAAGTCGTCGTTGCCCCCCACCATCGTGAACACGATGTCCCGGTCCGCCAGGTCGGAAGGGCTGTCGACCACCGTGGCCCCCCGCTCGGCCAGGGGCTCGGCCTTGGATCTGGTCCGGTTGTAGACGGCCACATCACATCCCGCGGCCAAGAGCCTCTCGGTGAGCGCGCCGCCCATGCGCCCGGTCCCGATCCAGCCCAGCCGGTGATCCCTGGTTCCTTCGGGGCCCATCTACCCTCCCTTTTCGACCCCCCGCCCGGGCATCAACCCCCCACTTGGGGGCGGCCGACGCGACCGCGGGGGCCAACTCCCACAGCAAACGATTGCAGTATAGGGGTGGATCTCCGAACCTATCAAGCGAGATCAGGGTGGGCGACGGCTCCGCTCTATACAATCGATTGCGTAACCGCCCACGAACGGAAGGGAGCTATGCGTGGCGTTCTCCGCTATCACGCTGAGGGATGTGGCGAAGCACGCCGGCGTCCATCCCGGCACCGCGTCCCGGGCCCTGAACACCCGCACCCGCAGCCTCGTCAACGAGGCCACCGCGACGAAGGTCCTCGAGGCCGCCCGGAAGCTGGGCTACCGTCCCAACCCGATCGCCCGCGGGCTCAAGACGAACCGGTCCGAGACGATCGGAGTCCTGATCCCCGACCTCACCAACCCGCTGTTCCCTCCCATCGTGCGCGGCATCGAGGACAGGTTGCGCGACGAGGGCTACACCGCCGTTCTCGCCAACTCCGACAACGACCCCGCCAAGGAGCGCCTCCACTTCGAGACCATGGCCGGACGCCAGGTCGAGGGCTTCATCGTCGCCACCGCAGAGCTCGACGATCCCTTGGTCGAGGATGCCCTCGCGTCGCGCGTTCCGATCGTTATGGTCAACCGCACCGTCGAATCGGCCAACGCCTTCGCCGTCGTGGGCCGGGACCGGGGCGGCTCGCAGCTCGCGGTCGCCCATCTCGTGGAACTCGGTCACACCCGGATCGGTCACATCGGAGGACCCACACGGTTCTCGACCGGCAAGGCGCGCTTCGAGGGGTTCGTCGCGGCGATGGAGGCGAACGGCCTTGAGGTGGATCCCGACCTGATCGGTTTCGGACACGCCTTCACCGAGGATGAGGGCTCCCGGGTGTGCCGCGAGATGATCGCGACCGACGGGAAGATGACTGCCATCGTGGCCGGCAACGACCTGCTCGCCCTCGGCTGTTACGACGTGTTCGTCGAAGAGGGCATCTTCTGTCCCACCGATATCAGCGTGATCGGCTACAACGACATGCCCTTCATCGACAAGCTGCGGCCGCCGCTCACGACGATCCGCATCCCGCACTACGAGATCGGCTGGAACGCGGCCGACCTGATGCTGCTTCGCATCGCCGACCCCGAGGCTTTTCCGCGGACCGTGTTCCTCGAGCCCGAACTGATCGTCAGGTCGTCGACGGGACCACCTCCGCAGCAGGGCGACCGAGGGCGAGCGTTCAGCCCCCGTGGGGAGCGCGACCTAGACCCCGCGGGAAGGCGTGCAGGCGCTCGGCGCCTGCCTCGGTGATCCACACCAGCTCCCCTGTCTGCACTCCGGCGCGCTCGTCCATCGTGATCACATTGGGCTGGATCACCACCGTCATCCCCGCCTCGAAGTTCAAGTCGGGCACCTCGTCGATCGTGCGGTTGCGCGTACCCAAGATCGGAGGCAGATAACCGCCGCCGAAGCCGTGGAGTAGATCGTCGTAGATCGTGTACCCGGCATCATCGATCAGGGCCGCCGCGTCGATGACCTCATGGCAGGTCGCCCCGGGCTTCAGCACCTCGAAGATCGCATCGAAGGCCGCGTCGGCGACCGTGTGCAGCTCCGTGTACAGCGGGGACGGATCCGCTTCAACGGTGAACGTTCGCAGCACCTGTCCCGGATGATCCCAGAACGACGCGCTGATCTCCGCGCTGAGGGCGTCACCCGCCTGCAGCGGTCGCGTCGACGGGTACTGCGACGGGACACACACCGACGGGTCGTCCATCGGCGTCGCCCCGAAGTAATGGACGTGGTTGACGCCGCCCTCGGCCGCGTACGCGGTCTCGACGGCTGCGGCCAGCTCTCGTTCGTTCACCCCCGAGCGAGCGGCGCGCCACAAGGCGTCCATCGCCGCGTCGCTCATGCGCGCACCTTCGCGCAGGAACCCGATCTCTTCGTTCGACTTGATCGTCCTCAGCCGCGCGTAGTCGCGATCCGCCACCACCACCGTGGCCGCGGACGAGAGGGCCTCGTGCCATCGCACACTCACGGGCCCGATCGTCGCCACGCGCCCGGCGTTGCGCTCCCGCAGCAGGTCCGCCATCGTTGCCGCCGTCGAGCGGCCGCCCCACCTCACGTCGGCGTCGCGCGCTATGCGCCTGGCGGCCGGGACGTGGTTGTAGAACTGCACCAGCAAAACATCGGGCGCGCCGGGTTCGACGAGCACCATCGCCTCGCGCGACACCGGCCACCCGGTCAGCCACTGGACCGCGGAGCCGAAGCGGTTGGCTCCGCACAGCACCGCGAGAGACGCCCCGTGAACCTCCATCACCTCATGGAGGGCGGCGCGCCGGCGCGCCATCTCGGTCTCGGAGAAGCGGGGGTAGGGCGAGGAGTGCGGGCCTGAGGTAGACATCGCTGGGAGCATAGCCATTC
>JBKJZQ010000046.1:0-4159 GCA_046715095.1 Actinomycetota bacterium
CCGGCTCGAAACGCTTCGGTTCGGCGCAGTACTCCCTGACGTGACGGGCGAGCCTCGCCGCGTGGAAGCCGTCGACGTAGCGGTGATCCATGGTCGCCGCGAGCGTGAGCATCGGACGGACGACCACCTCGCCGTCGACGACTACGGGCTTGTCGGTCACCTCGCCCACGAGGACGAGGAAGGGGATCCGGTAGTACGGAGAAAGCGGTGCGTAGGCGTGCTGGATGCCGAACATCCCGACCGAGGTGATCATCGCGGAGCCGAACGGCTGGCGAGGGAGACCCCGTTTCTTCAGATCCTTGTCCCGGTCGGTCGTGATCCACGCGGCTACGCGCATGGAGAAGTGCAGAAGTCGTGTCGGCGTTCTCGCCAGTAGAGACTTCGTCTTGCCGAGCTCCTCGTCGGTGCCCGATCGGATCCGGCCGGCGCGGCCGGCCAGTTCCTTCGCGATTTCCACGGCGGCCTTCTGGTCGGCGTTCTCGACCTTGACCCCGGACAGCTCTGCACCGGCATCGAACGACACGATGAAGAAGATGTCGACCGTCTCGCGCGGGACAAAGTGACCGCGATAGAGCCTGACGTTGAGCTCGGGATGTTCTCCCAGCGCGTGAGCGATCGCTTTCCCGACCATATGTGTGATCGTGAGCTTCGCGCCCGATGTGCTGCGCGCCTCGTCCATGAAGTCGAGGAGCGGGGTCGCATCGATCTCGAGATCGCCATAGATCTGAGGATCGTTGGGCACCCCCCAGGTGGCCGCGGCGATCTTGCGCCACCCCTTTATCTTCACGCGAGTCTTCGCGCGGCTCTTCACGCGGTCGGTCACCCCCCTGACCATTGTGCTTGTTCCCCTTGGCAGCATAGTGGCTTAGGTTCTCCGCATGAGGCTGATGGTCGTGGACGCCGATCTGCTTGCGCTGGAGCGCATCCGTTCGCGCGCCGAGAAGCTCGGCCATGAGGTGGACACGGCGGAGTCAGGCGATCTCGTCCCTGCTCTCCTCGAACGCTCACCCGACCTCGTCGTGATCGACCTCGACCGGGGCGGAACCACCGTGCTCAAGGCGCTGGCGAGAGCGCGACCAGCCGGCACCGTGCCGGATCGCGTCGTCGGCTTCTACTCGCACATCGCGCCCGAGGTCGCCGAGCGCGCCGAGGCCGCCGGCTGCCGTGCGCTGCCCCGCGGGCGCTTTTTCCGGACGCTCGGGGAGCTGTTCGACTAAGTGGTACGACTGAGGGGTTCGACTATGCGAGCTATCACTCGTAGAGTCGTTACTCGTGAGATACAGGGTCGATGAACTCGCCGGGCGCTGCGCTGTCAGCGTCGACACCGTGCGCTTCTATCAAGCGCAAGGGCTTCTGCCGGCTCCCGAGAGGGAGGGCCGGCTCGCGTGGTACTCGGACGACCACCTCGACCGTCTCAAGCGGATCCGGGAGCTCAAGGACAAAGGGTTCACGCTCGCCTCGATCAAACGCCTCTTGTCCGGGACCGCCGACGAAGCCGATGAGGCGCTCGTCTCGGCGGTGGCGGGATCGGTGCCGGGCGATCCGGCCGGCGAACTCCTGACCGTCGAGGCACTCGCGGAGCGGACCGGGGTCTCTCCCGCGCTGCTCGGCGCTATCGAACGCGAGGGGCTTATCTCGGCGCGCATGGTGGACGGCGAGGCGCGCTATACGGCCTCGGATGCGGATGCTGTCAGATCGGGACTGTCTCTCCTCGAGGCCGGCCTTCCACTCAGTGAGCTCCTCGACCTCGCGCGCAAGCACGACGAGGCGATGCGCACCGTTGCCGAGCAGGCCGTCGAGATGTTCATCACGTTCGTTCGGGATCCGATCCGAGCCTCGGTCGGAGACGAGGCGGAGGCCGGTGATCGTCTCGTCGAAGCGTTCCGAAAGATGCTTCCGGCCACCTCCGCCTTGGTTGCGAATCACTTCCAGCGCGTGTTGCTCAAGGTCGCGCAGGAACGGATCGAGAGCGAGGGCCTGGAGATCGAGATCGAGGGAAGGGCGGGACGGTGGCCGAGCTAGGCGAACCGCTCCCAACCGGCGACGAGAAGGTCGGCGCGGTGCGCTCGATGTTCGATGCGATCGCCCCGAGGTACGACCTCGTGAACCGGATCATGACCTTCGGGCTAGACACGCGCTGGCGGAGGCGTGCGGTGGGATTCCTCGGTCTCAAGGACGGATCGCGCGTGCTCGACATCGCGTGCGGGACGGGGGACTTCTGCAGAGACGCCCGTAGGGCAGGACTCGACCCGATCGGTTTCGACCTCTCCTTCGGCATGCTGGTGGCCGCCAAGACGGATGCGCCGCTCGTTCAATCCGACGGTCTGCGGCTCCCGGTGAGAGACGGCGTCGCCGATGGGATCACCTGCGGCTTCGCGCTTCGCAACGTCGTCGATATCGAGGCGTTGTTCCGCGAGTTCCACCGGGTTCTGAGACCTGGAGGAACGATCGCCGTGCTCGAGGTCGCCGAACCCGAACGCCGGCTGTTCCGCTGGGGCCACCGCATCTACTTCCACAGGATCGTTCCGTTCATCGGGGGCCTGCTCTCGGATCGCAAGGCGTACGCCTACCTGCCGAAGTCCACGGCCTACCTCCCGCCCCGCGGGGAGCTGGTGGAGCTGATCAGAGCGACTGGCTTCACCGATGCCACCTCCAAGCTCGTCGCCCTCGGCGCCGCTCAGATCATCACCGGGACGAGAGCGTGAACGGCGCCGTCCTCGCCTCCCAGACCGAGCGGATAGACGATCCCGGCGATCTCCTTCTCCTGTTGCCCATCTCGAAGGGATGCGTGTGGTTGCGCGAAGGGGAGGGCGCGGTCGCCTGGGGCGAAGCGGCGCGGTTCGAGGTCGGGCCCGGCGAGGACCGATTCGAGCGCGCGGCGGCGTGGCTCGATGACCTCTTCGCCGCCGCCGATGTCGATGATCCCCTCGCCGTTACGGGCTCGGGTCCGGTCGCCTTCGGGGCGTTCTCCTTCGATCCCCATTCGTCTTCTTCGGTGCTGGTGGTTCCGGAGGTCGCGGTCTGGAGGCGTGATGGGAGCGCGTGGATCACCCGCTCGAGCATAGGAGCGGTCCCCATCCGTGAGGTCGAGGCCGTCCCCGTGTCTCCAACGGAGAAGATCAGGTACGCGGGATCGAGCATCGATGAGGTCGCGTGGCTCGAAGCAGTCGATGCCGCGATCGGCGAGATCCGCGCCGATCGCATCGATAAGGTTGTGCTGGCGCGCGATCTGAAGGTGTGGTCGAAGTCACCGCTCGATCAACGCGCGTTGACCGGCAGACTCAACGAGAGATTCCCCGAGTGCTACACGTTCGCGGTCGACGGCTTCCTCGGAGCAACCCCCGAGCTCCTGCTCGGTCGTAGAGGTGCGCGAGTCACGTCGCTCGTTCTCGCGGGCACGGCTCCGCGCTCGGACGATGCCGGCGAGGACCGGTTGATCGGGGAACGGCTCCTGGCTTCGAGCAAGGATGCGGGGGAGCATCGTCTCTCGGTTGAGTCCGTCCGCTCCCTGCTCGGGCCATTCTGCGAGAAGCTCGATCACGACCCGGAGCCCTGGCTCCTCAAGCTCGCCAACGTGCAACACCTCGCGACGTCGGTCGAAGGCACGCTGGCCGGCGATGTGGGAACGCTCGAGATGATCGCCCGTCTCCATCCGACGGCCGCGGTGTGCGGAACCCCCCGGGACGAGGCCCTCGAGTTGTTCCGCAAGCTCGAAGGGCTTGACCGCGGCCGCTACGCCGGTCCGGTCGGGTGGATCGATGCGCGCGGTGACGGCGAGTTCGGCATCGGGCTCCGCTGTGCCGAGGTGTCGGGCTCGCGGGCCAGGCTCTTCGCGGGAGCGGGCCTCGTCGAGGGCTCCGTCCCCGAAGCCGAGCTCGACGAGACCCGCCTGAAGCTGCGTGCGATGCGCTCCGCCCTGGGCGATGTCTCCTAACGAACCCGGGCGACCAGCGGGCGCAGGAACCGGACCGCGAGCAGGGCGATCAGGGCCAGGAACGCGATCGGAAGGACGAAGCCGGCGCCGACGATCACCGCCGTGTCGACCGCCGCGTACGTGGCCCTCGCGTTCTCCCTTGCGTTCTCGATCGCCCCGGCCGGCTCTGGCTTCGCTACTCCGGCTTCGCTCATGCCGAGCGTGATCGTGGAGTACTGCGTCTGG
>JBKJZQ010000047.1:0-8391 GCA_046715095.1 Actinomycetota bacterium
TTATACCATTGGGGGCGCGGGGCCCGGGGGGTTTTTGCGGGGCCCCCCCCGCCCGACCAAACCACGGCAACCGGACGCCCCGAAGGCGCCGGCGACGTTGAGGCTACGCGCCGCGGCTCCGAGCGCCGCCTGATCCGGGGGATCGGCGAGCCTCGTCAGCGCGGCGACGAGCGGGAGCCCGAGCCTCCGGGACAAGCCCGATGCCAGGACCGCGGCGTGATCGAACCCTCGTCTGCGGATGTCGCGCGTTCGGCCCGGGACCCACGCGACGACCGAGCCGGCGATCCCGACCGCTCGAACCCGGGCGGCCATGGCCTCGACCAGCGGAGCGGCCGCACCCCGCAGGCCCCGGAGCTTGAGGTCGAGCACCAGAGACCGGGCCGCGCCTTCGTACTCCCAGGCGGCGATCACCTGCTCGGCTCCTACGATCGACGTGGCCGCCGCGGGCCGTAGCGAACGAGCGCACCGCCCGCACAGGCGCCTTCCGGGGATCGAGCACCCGGCGCACGGCGGCGGCCCCGTGACGACCCGGAGGCGGTTTGCAAGAAGCATCCGGGCAACCTAACCTCGGGGTGAGACACGAGCGGTTCTCTCGGGCGACGCGACCGGGTAGACCCCCAGTGCGCGCCGGTCCCGGAGCGCTCCCCCAAAGCACATCAGGAGGCATCTTCACCATGTCATTAGGCGATGTGACGAGCTGGTTCACGGACAATCAAGCGGAGATCGTCGGCACGACGTTAAGGATGGCCGGAGTGATCTTCGCCGCCTTCCTGCTGACAAGGCTCTTGCGACGCGTCGTCTCGAAAGTCAAGACGAAGGTCGAGGCGCACACCACTCCGATGCGAACGCTGCAGCGAACCGACACGCTCACGCGCGTGTTGTCGTCCGCCGGGATCGTCGTGATCTGGATCCTCGTGTTGTTCCTGATCATCGAAGACCTCGGTTTCAATCTCGCCCCCCTGCTCGCGGGGGTTGGGATCATCGGCCTCGCGGTGGGGTTCGGTGCACAGAACCTCGTGCGCGACGTCGTCACCGGTTTCTTCATCCTGTTCGAGGATCAATACGGCGTCGGTGACATCATCGAGATCAACGAGACCGCCGCGGGCACCGTCGAAGAACTCACGCTCCGGATCACCGGCCTGCGTGCGCTCGACGGCACGCTGCATTACATCTCGAACGGCTACATCACTCACGTCGCCAACCGCTCGAAGGACTGGGCGCGGGCAATCGTCGACGTCGGCGTCGCCTACAGCGAAAAGCCGAGCAAGATCCGACGGGTGCTCGACGATGTCGCGCGCGACGCGAAAGACGACGAGACCATCGGCCGGATGTTGTACTCGGTCCCCACGATCATGGGCGTCGAGTCTCTGGGCGAGTACGAGGTCGTGTGGCGGATGTCGGCGGACACCAAGCCCGGCCGTCAGTGGGAGGTCGCCCGCCTGCTGCGGGAGCGTATCCAAGTCGCGTTCGAGCGCGAGCACATCGAGATCCCCTTCCCGCACCGCGTGATGATCTCGGCGGGAACGCCGGGAGACCCGAGGCCGTCCGCTTAGCGGCTCAGGTTCCTTCTTCCCACGCCGCCATGTAGGCCTTCTGCTCGGCGGTTAGTTCGTCGACCCGCACGCCCATCGTCTCGAGCTTGAGGCGGGCGACCTCTTTATCGATCTCGGCCGGCACCTTGTAGACGCGCTTCTCGAGGCTGTCGATGTTGTTCTTCAGCCACTCGAGGGACAGGGCCTGGTCGGCGAAGCTCATGTCCATGACCGAGGCCGGGTGCCCCTCGGCGGCTGCGAGATTCACGAGGCGTCCGTCGCTCAGAACATAGACGGTGCGCTCCGCGTCGAGGCTGTAACCGTTGACCTCGGGCCGCACCTCGCGGACCTCACCGGCCATCTCACCCAGCGCTTTGAGGTCGATCTCGATATCGAAGTGACCGGCGTTCGCGAGGATGGCGCCATCCTTCATGACCTCGAAGTGCTCGCCCCGGATCACGTGCTTGTTGCCGGTGACGGTCACGAAGATGTCGCCCTGGCTGGCGGCCTCTCGGCCCGGCAGCACGCGAAGTCCGTCCATCGCGGCTTCGAGGGCCCTGGTCGGGTCGACCTCGACGACGACGACGTCGGCCCCCATGCCGCGGGCGCGCGAGGCAACGCCGCGTCCGCACATCCCATAACCGAAGACGACGAAGGTCTTACCGGCGATGAGCACGTTGGTCGCCCGGATGATCCCGTCGAGGGCCGACTGCCCGGTGCCGTAGCGATTGTCGAACAGGTGCTTGGTGTCCGCGTCGTTGACCCCAATGATCGGGTAGCCGAGGACCCCCTGGTCCTCCATCGCGTGGAGACGGATGATCCCCGTGGTGGTCTCCTCGGTGCCGCCGATCACCTCGGACAACTGATCGGAGCGCTTCGTGTGCAGCAACGTGACGAGGTCACAACCATCGTCCATCGTTACCTGCGGGTGCCGGTCGAGCACCGCGCCGAGGTGCCGGTAGTAGCCCTCTTGGTCGATGCCTCTGATCGCATATGTCGGGATGCTGTACTCGTGAACCAGCCCCGCGGCCGTAGTGTCCTGGGTCGACAGCGGGTTGGACGCACACAGGGCAACATCCGCTCCACCGGCGGCCAGGGTCCGCATCAGGTTGGCGGTCTCGCTGGTGACGTGGAGACAGGCCGCGACCTTGAGTCCGTCGAGCGGCTTCTCCTTCTCGAACCGGTCGCGGATCCGGGCGAGCACCGGCATCTGGCGGTCGGCCCATTCGATCCTGCGCTTCCCGTCAGCGGCGAGGGTTGCATCCAGAACGTCGTGCTCAACGGTCATCGACTTGCTCCTATCTGTCTTCCTGATCGAGTTCTCGCTTCAAGTTCTCTATCAGCTCAACCGGGCCGGGATCCACACCCTGCGCCAGGCCGGCGTAGATCGCCGCGAACTGAGTCACGGCGACAAGGGAGAGGATACGGGCGAGGACGGACGTTCCCTTGCTTTCTATCGTTATCGAATCCGAGACCCCGCCGGCGATCAACCGGCTGAAAACCTCGAAACGCCGGGCGATGCGCGGGTGCTCTTCGGCGTCGCGCAGGTAGACGGCAGCCAGCTGACCGGCGAACTGTAGTGACGCGAATCCCACGATCTCGTTGTGGTTGGCCTCGGGGATCTCATGGGAGAACGCGTGCATCTTGGCGTACTCGTTGAGATCGCACTTGAAACGGTAAGCCGCGGCCGCGCCCAACCCCCGGCCTCCGTAGACCAGCGGCAGCGTGCCGGCCAGGCGCGCACCGAGGAGCTTGGCGGGGTTCTCGCGTTCGGGCTTCTTGCGGTGACAGCTCTGACAGATCTCCGCCACCACCCTCACCGCCTCGGCCGCGTCCGCAGAGAGGTCCTGGATCAGCCCCATCCTCGACAGGACCGCCAGCAAGGGCATGGCCAGGTATCCGAGCGAGGCCCGCGGCTGACGGCCGGGTGGCACCTTGACGTTGGCGGCCCCGTACTCAACGGCAAGAGCTTCGAGCTGCCCTCCGGAGGAGATCGTGATCGTGCGAGCGCCCCGTGCGTGAGCCTCAGACAGAGCGTCGAGCGTCTCCTCGGTATTGCCCGAGTACGACGAGGCGATCACGAGGGAGTTGCGGCCGATCCACGACGGCAGATCGCCGTAGCCCTTGAGCACGCGGAACGGGACTGGGATCCGGGGTTCGGCGACGACGCGCGCGATGTCGCCTGCAGAACCGGACCCGCCCATACCGAGAATGGCGACGGAGTCGACCCCCTCCTCGAGGGGCAGCGACTCGACGTTGTCACCGAGTTCCCATCCGACCCTCAGCTGGTCGGCGAAGTCCTCCATCGCGCCTAGCACTTCGAGGGAATCAAGGGCGTCGATGCCCTCGAGATCGTCCAGCCGGGTCAAGGTTTCTCAGCTTCGTCGATCAGCATCACGGGGATGCCCTCGCGCACGGGGTAGCGGTAGCCGCACTCGCCGCGGCAGACGATGACGTCATCAGCCTCGACGAACTCAACCGTCCCCTTGCAGTTGGGGCATGCGAGGATCTCGAGCAGTTCAGGGTGATCGAGTGCCATCTATCCCTCCCGGATCAGGTTGAGGACCTCGTCGCGCTTGGAGGTCATCAGATCTTTCGTGCGCGCCTCGAGGTTAAGCCTCAAGAGCGGTTCGGTGTTGCTGGCCCTGCAGTTGAACCACCAATCCTCGTACTCGACGGTGAGTCCGTCGGTCCGGTCCTCCTTGCCGTCCGCGTAGTGAACGGCAAGCTTCTCGATCTCGCCCTCCTGGTCGGCGACCTCAGAGTTGATCTCGCCCGAGGCGAAGTACCGATCGAACGGTCGCAGCAATCCCGAGAGGGGCACGTCGGCTTCAGACAGGGCCTCGAGGACGAAGAGCGCGGCGATCATCCCGGAGTCGGCGCGGTAGTTGTCCCGGAAGTAGTAGTGGGCAGAATGCTCGCCCCCGAAGATCGCGCCGGTTTCCGCCATCGTCTGCTTGATGAACGAGTGGCCCACCCTGGTTCGGATCGGGCGGCCCCCGTACTCCGAGATCACCTCGGGCACCGACCACGAGCAGATCAGGTTGTAGAGGACGGCCTCCCCCGGGTGCTTGGCGAGCACGCGCGAAGCAACCAGGGCCGTTGTGGTCGAGCCGGTGACGGCCTGAGCGCGTTCATCGACGAGGAACACGCGGTCGGCGTCGCCGTCGAACGCGATCCCGATGTCGCATCCTTCTTCGAGCACCTTCTGCTGGAGAGCGACGAGGTTCTCGGGCTCGATCGGGTTCGCCGGATGGTTCGGGAACGTGCCATCGAGCTCGAAGAACAGCGGAACGACCTCGAACGGGAGCGGCTCGAAGACCATGGGCACGGTCTTGCCGGCCATCCCGTTGCCGGCGTCCACCGCAACCTTGAGTGGCCTGAAGACGCGGTTGTCGACGAACGACCGGCAATGATCCGCGTACTCGGAGAGCACGTCGCGTTCCTCGACCTCGGCCGGACCCTCGGGGACGTCGAGTTCGTTCGCGCGGTCCCTGATCTCGGCGAGTCCAGTGTCGCCGCTGATCGGAGCGGCTCCGGCAAGCGAAAGCTTCAGACCGTTGTAGCGGGCGGGGTTGTGCGATGCGGTGAACATGGCCGCCGGAAGATCCAGTTTCCCCGACGCGTAGTAGCAGGTATCGGTGGAGACCTCGCCGATGTCGATCACCGACTTGCCGGCCGACGTCACCCCCTGGGCGAACGCGGTCGCGAGCGGCGACGACGAGGTCCGCATGTCTCGTCCCACCACGATCTTCTCGGAGGGGACGAACGACGCGAAGGCCGCGCCTATCCGTCGCGCGGCATCCTCGTCGAGCTCTTCGGGATAAACGCCGCGGATGTCATACGCCTTGAAGATCGAGCTCAGATCGCTGGTCACGGCCGCATCCTAACGGCCGGCCAATTCCCCCGACGGCGTTGACCCGCACCCTCGGGCTCTGCCAACATCGAGCAGTGATGGGCGATATCGGAGTGGACGAGCCGGGGTGGAGAGATCGAGCGGCGTGCCTGAGGCACCCTGCGGTGCTGTTCTTCGGGGTCGATGACAGCGAGGCCCCGCCGGATCGACGGGCCCGTGAGGACCAGGCGAAGCTCGTGTGCCGGGACTGCATCGTGAGGACCGAATGCCTCGCCCACGCGCTCGAAGCCCGCGAGCCGTACGGCATCTGGGGCGGCCTCAACGAAGTCGAGCGTAAGGCTCGCCTGAGGGCGATGGCCAAGGCCGCTCGGTGAGCGCCCGCTACGGAACGAGGGTGACCCGCACGCTCACCACGTTGATCGCCGAACCATCCTCGGCCGATTCCTCAAAGACCTCGATCGTGCCTTCCTGTTCGGCGTCGACCTGGAACTCGACCGACTGCTTGTAGTCGCCGCGGCATCCCGTCCCACAGGTTGCCGTCGTGAAGGTCCTGGCGATCTCGTTCCCCCCGGCATCGAGGATCCGGATGCTGACGGTTGCCTCGAACACGTCGGCGGTCCCGGAGATCTTGACCGGCGAGGTCACCGCGGCACCGGCGACCGGTGACTCGAGCGTTATCGCCCCGTTGCCCGAGGACGGGGGCTCGCCGTCCGGAGGACGGTCGACGTGCTTGCTCGGCGACAACGTCGGCGTGGGGGCCGCGGTGGTCGCGTTGTCCGTCGGGGTCGCATCGTCCGAACCACACGCGACCAGGAAGAGCGACCCCACGAGCACTGCGAGCGCTGCGGTCCCGAGGCGCATGACTTGATCCTTTCTGGTTGGTAGAAGGACTTCCTTGGACGTATCCTCAGGCTTGATGGTTGCACAACCCCGGGCCCGTTTATCGTCGGACCATGCCCGACCGCCGTCCGACCCCCGCACAGCTTGCCGGGAAACTCCTGCAGCGCGTCCGGGCCAGGGGGTTCGGCGAGTTGTCCGCGCTCGCCGTCGAGCGGATCCGGAAGGGCTGGTCCTCGGAAGAACGGCTCCTGTTCCTCGTGCACGACACCGGAGGGGATGAGCCCACCGACCCCCCGGACCTCGAGTTCCGGGCCGCTAGGGCCGAAGACGGCCCCCTCTATGCCCGGGACATCGGCACCGACTCCGCCGCCACCTTCGCCGCCCGCCTCACGGATGCCACGCGTTGCTGGCTCGTGCTGCACGAAGGACGGATAGCCCACGCCACGTGGACCACCACCGCGGCCGCATGGACCCGGGAGGTCGGCCGCTTCTTCTGCCCGCCCCCCGGTGACGGCTATATCTACGAGTCGTTCACATCCCCGGCGGTGAGGGGCCGCGGCATCTATCCGCTCGCCCTGCGACACATCCTGGCGCGCCTCGGGGCCGAGGGGATCACGAGGATGTGGGTCGGGATCGAGGCCGACAACGAGCCCTCGATCCGCGCGATCACCAAAGCCGGGTTCGAGGTCGCCTTCGAGATCTCCTACCGCCGCCGCTTCGGACGCCTGACCCTGGGCCCCCCCGAAGGCCCCCTGGCCCCCGACTGCGCAGACTGCTTCGCCCGAACCCTCTAGAAGGGGTCCCGGATCCACTTCTCAGTAGCTGGGGGGACCGGCAAGCATGCTGGCGTTCAGAAGCGAAGCAAGCCATACTGAGGCCTGGACCGAAGAATGTCCCAGCGGACCGTATTCCTCGTGGTTTGCGGGCGCTCGCAACGCCGAGAACCGACGGCGGTCCACGTGGTCGGGCCTAGGCCCGGCTTCGAGGGCGCACCGGCACGACCCCCTCAACTGGCACCTGTTGCCGGACGGCGGATCCTGGGCGGCGAGCGCCCGCATCATCCGCTTCCTCCGTTCCCGGCACGTGCTCTAGCACGGGTCCTTGCGCGCGGCGAGAGACAGGACCTCTTCGAGGGAGACCGGTTCACCGTCGCGCTGCCACCACCTGGCTTCGCACCGACGGCAGGAGAAGAACTGGAGGGGGTCGTCGGTCACCAGATTGATCTCTATGGATATGCACTCAGCGGTACCGCACTGGGGACATCGCACCGTGCTCCTCCCCTCCACTCTCTCCGTAGCACTGCTCCGTAGACGTGCCCGCCGTGATGACCCGCCGTGATGACCCGCGAAGAGGGTCTCGCACCTTGATTCAAACGGAGTCGGAGGCCTGCTCCTCTACCTCGACGGTTTCCCCACTGAGATCGCGGCCGATATAGCGACTCTTGAGACGGTTGCCCTCGCGGTAGTAGGCGTACCAGTAGGGCCCGTGGGGACACGACTTGCACCCTTCCTTGCCGCACCTGACGGTCTCGAGCCGGTACGTGACCCTCTCCGGTCCGTCGCCCTCCAAAGCAATCTCGTCGACGTCGTCTCCGTGGGACACGAGCAGGCCCCTCACGAAGATGAGCGCTCTCCTCAGCTCATGCCGGTCGAGCGAGCGGAGACGGGAGTAAAGCTCCCTTTCGATGGCCACGGCTCAGACGCTGGTTCCGAAGAACACCTGGCCGCCGCTCTCGCTCAGGTCGTCATGGAGGCTCGGACCGATCATGGACACCGCGTCGGCGAACGGGACCGGGAGAGTGCGGTTGTCGTCGAGCGTCCATCCGTGAGGCAACGTCAGACGATCGGCATGGTCGACACAGAGCACGTAGACGTGCGGGGAGACCATCCCCTCAGGGGGGTCCTCGAGGATGACCACGCGGGCTGCGTACTCATACCCGAGGACGACGCCCCCGGGCGCGCTGCAAGCCGACTTCGAACACTGACTCATGTCACGGACGGTACGCGAAAATCCTCTAGGGAAGCCGGATTAGACGACCTTCGGCTGCCGGCGCCGCAGCACTGCGATCCCGAGCGCCAGCCCGAGCGCCAGGAAGAACGCGGCAGACGAGGTCGCCTGGGACATCGCGAGCCCTGAGTTGAAGTTGCCGATCATGGACGCCAC
>JBKJZQ010000048.1:0-7550 GCA_046715095.1 Actinomycetota bacterium
CACCTACGGGTTGCAGCGCGCCGAGGTTCTGGGGGCCCAGATCAACGGCGTCTTTCTCCTCGCGGCCGCCGGGTGGATCTTCTTCGAGGCCGCGCGCCGGGTCGACGATCCGGTCGAGGTGGCCGGGGCCGGGCTCGTGGCTGTCGCGGCGATCGGGTTGCTGATCAACATCGGGAGCGCGGTCATCCTCGGCCGCAGCAAGGGAGGCAGCCTCAACATGCGCGCCGCGTTCCTCCACATGGTCATGGACGCGGTCGGTTCCGTCGGGGTACTTGCTGCGGGGATCGCGATCATCATCTGGGATGCCAGCTGGGTGGATCCGGCCGTCTCGATCGGCATCGGGTTCCTCGTCCTGTGGACGGCGTGGGACCTCTTGAGGGCGACGGCCCACGTTCTGATGGAGGGCTCGCCCCGGGACCTCGATCCGGTGGTCGTCGAAAACGCCATCCGCGCCGATCCGGCGGTCGAGGGCGTACACCACGTCCATCTGTGGAGCCTGGCCTCGGATACCCCGGCACTCTCCGCGCATGTTCAGGTCGCCGGAGAGCGCTCCTTGCACGACGCTCAGATCGATGGCCAGAGGATCGAGGAGATGCTGCGCGAGCGTTTCGGCATCGACCACTCCACCCTGCAGCTCGAGTGCGATCCCTGCGAGGAGATCCAGCCTTCGCATCAAGAGCCGCAAACGTGATGACGCTGTAGTTTCCGTGCTTGGGTCTGCTGCACGGGTGATCGTAGTGCTGGTCGTAGAGGGCGGAGACTGCTGGTCGCGGTCGAGAGGCGAATGGCTGCATCCGGGGCTCAGCCCGTAGCGATGAGCGCGACCGCGGCAGCAGCCAGGACCAGTCCGACCGTCTGGGTCCGGGCGAACCGCTCGGACAGGACGGCTCGGGCCAGGAGAACGGTGGTGGCCGGGTACATGGAGGTCAGCACCGCGACGAGAGACAGAAGGCCCTGTCGCGTCGCGAGGAGGTAGAGGACGTTGGCGGCCACATCCAGCGTTCCGGCGACGCCGATCCCGACAAGCGACTCACGCACGCCCGCCCTCGAGGGACGTTTGAAGAAGATGATCGCTCCCACGAGGAGCAAGGATCCGATCCGGGCGAAGAGGATCGGATACAAGCCCGAGGCTGGTCCAGCTTTGGATAAGGCCACGAAGAAGAAGCCGAAACCCACGCCCGCGCCCAGTGCTTCCGCGATCCCGGAGGAAGGTTGTTCCCGGACATCCGGGTCATCGGTTCCGGCCCCACCTCCCGGCGCCCCCGGATCGGGAGCAGCAGATACCAGTCCGACCGACCCCAACGCGATCACCACTCCGATGAGGGCTAGGGGGGAAGGCCTCTCACCGGCAACCAGACCGAACCCCACGGGAACTATCGCGGCGAGCACTGCGGTTATCGGGGCGACCACGCTCATCCGTCCACGAGACAGTCCCGTGTACAGAAGGATGACCCCGACCCCTCCGGCGATCCCGCTGACCGCCCCCCATCCCATCGCCGTAGTCGTGAGATCACCACTCACGATGAAGAGCGCCGGGATGAGGATCGTGGACCCGATCACCTGAGACAGCGCGACCACGATGAGGACATTCGCTCGACGGGAAACGAGCCCACCTGCGAAATCCCCTGCTCCGTAGGCGATGGCTGCACCGAGGCCCAAGATCACTTCCATGACGGCACCTTCAGGCGTGCAGGTGCCGAGGTCAAGCCGCGCTCAGGCGTCCGCCGGGCTGGTCGCTCTCCTCAGTTCGGTCGCGTCGCTCGATGACGGCGAGTAAGTAACCTTCCACGTCTACGGCCCGGCCGGGCCACTAAGGAGGAACGATGAGCACCGCGACGGTCGATTGGGACGAACTCAAAGGGGCGTGGGGCGACTACCAGAAGGCGGTCGATGACTGGCTCACCGCGGCAGGGGATCCCGATGTGGACCACGGGACCGTGGACGAACTGATCCACACCCTGATCCACGCGCACAACGATTGGAGCGGCAAACTCGGTGCCGTCGTCGAGGCGACCCACCACCACTAGTCAGCCTTGTCAGCCGGCGGTTCGAAAGGCATGGACCGAGGCCATCTCGAGCTCCGGCGGCGCGGTCACCAGCTGGATCAGCTTCGGCCCTGCGCAACCGTTAGTCGGCCGCGGGACGGTCGAAGAACGTCAAGACTCGCTGGGCGAACATGATGTCACCTGAGATCTTGAGCTTGCGGGTCATGAACAACTTCATGCCGTCGGCCTGCCCCGTGATGAGCTTCACGAACGGGAGGAGTTTGAGCGACAGCGTTGTCTTCGGGTCATCTGCCTTCGCTCGACGCGTCTCGCACGTACCGTCGTTGATCGCAACGACGTAGGGATGCTCTTCACCCTCGTCCTTGATCAGGAATTGGACGTCGGCGGTCACTCCCTCGGCCTTCGCCGGGACGAAGCGCTCCTCGAAGCCCTTGAAGATCCGAGTGAGGGTGGCCTCGGTCCCCACGCCGTGGATCACCGTTTCGATCTGATCATCCGACGAGGTCTTGACGAGCTGAGCGAATTCCTGGGGACCGATCTGGGACGGGTCGATGCCGTTCATCGCGAGGTCCTTTCTAAGAGGTCAATCCTATGAAATCGATGACTGTCCGGGCGAGCTCTTCGCCCTTGTCCTCCTGGATGAAATGACCACCGCCTTCGATGGTCTGATGTGGTTGGTTCGCCGCCCCGGGGATCAAGGCCTGCAACATCATGTCGGCCCCGCGGGTGATCGGATCGGAGTCGCCGAAAGCGGTCAGGAACGGTTTGTCGAAGGTTGCCAGGACCTCCCACGCCGCCCGGTTGGCCGCGGCCGCCGGATCATCGGGGGACGCGGGGACCAGCACCGGGAACTGTCTCGCTCCTTCCTTGAAGGTCTCGTCGGGGAAGGGCGCCTCGTAGGCTGCGACCACCTCGGACGGAAGCTCGCTAACGCAGCCTCGCCGGACGGTGTCGCCGACGGGAAACTCGGGAACCTCCTGCGAGTAGGACCGCCATGAGAAGAACGCGTCGCCGAGAGGCTGATCGCCGGTCGGGAGAAAGGTGTTCGACGCGACCACTCGGGCGAACCGGCCGGTCTCTTCCGCCACGAGACGGAGTCCCACGAGCCCACCCCAGTCCTGGCAGAACAGGGTGATGTCTCTCAGATCGAGAGCCTCGATGAAGGAGCGGATCCAGTCGACGTGTCGCTGGAACGTGTAGTCGGTCCGCCGGGCCGGTTTGTCCGAGCGACCGAACCCGATGAGATCGGGGGCGACCACGCGCAGGCCCGCGGCGGTCAGCGGCGGGATCATCTTGCGGTAGAGGAAGCTCCACGAGGGCTCCCCGTGGAGCAGCAAGACCACGCTCCCCGAACCCTCGTCGAGGTAATGGAGGCGAAGGTCTTCGCCCTCTCCCGAGGGGACCTCGAGGTAGTTAGGAGCAAAGGGGAAGCCGGGGAGTCGATCGAAGCGTTCGTCCGGCGTCCTCAGCACCTCCATGGCCCCGACCCTAAGCGACCACTTTCTGTTCCTCTGTTTCAACCTTTGAGGTTGAAACGACCTGAGAAAGATCGCACCGCGCGCTTGCGTGCGGCCGGTGCGCAGATCTATAGATCGTAAACGACGACCTCGAATTCCTCTACGGGAGGAGCGCCTCCGCCCATGGCTTTGATCGTGGCCGCGCGTGCCGCGTTTACGGCTTCTCCGCCCCGGCGCCGGGCGTCTTCGCTCTCCCACAGGGTGATGCCGATGCCCTTGCCCGACTTGCGATCCGCAAGAAGGAGCGCGGCCTTGTAGCCGGCGACACCTTTGGCCGTCGGCAACACTTCACTGTTGAAGGATTCGATCCCTTGCTCGATCTTGTCCGGCGATCCCTGCACTATGGTGACTCTCGCGTACACCAAGCCCTCCCTCTTTAGTAGTGGACGTTCCCACTTCAACACAGAGGACCGAGCTCGGCAAGGCACGGCACTATTGGAATCGCTCACACCCCTTACTTCTCCCCTTTCGAGAGGCTCTCTGTAGGGCAAGAAGGTTTGGAGTTGCTGCTGCTCTTCACTCGGTCTTCGACCGGAACGGCCCGGCCGGGTCCGCGTGGGCGAGCAGATCCGAGGGGGCCGGGATGCCGGGGCGCAGCCTCGGGCCCGGCACGAGGCCGCCCGGTCCAAGGGCAGGCGAGATCATCCGGCCGGGATAGATGCCATCCTGGCTAAACATGCCCCCTCCGGCGACCGATTAGGAATATCGGAGGTACAAATCAGATGGCAAAGGTTCTAGTTGTCGAAGACCAACCATCCGTGGTGGCGATCGTTCGCTATCACCTGGAAAACGCGGGCCTCGACGGGATCTTCGCCGGCGACGCCGACGAGGCGTGGCGGCATCTCGTCCAGGAGGAACCGGACGTAGCGGTCGTCGACATCAAACTTCCCGGCTCCGACGGCTGGAGCCTCCTTGAGAAGATCCGCGGAGATAGCCGCTTCCGCCGCCTGCCGGTCGTCGTGCTCACCGGGCTGCTCGAACCGGACATCGCGGACAAGGCTGCCTCGATGGGGGCCGAGTACCTCAGCAAGCCGTTCGCAGCATCGGCCCTCCTCAGCAAGATCAAGGACCTCATGGTGACCACCAACGGCAGCTCCGCGTCGTCGGGCACGGCAACGTGGCCCTCCGCGCTGGCCTCGGAGATTGGCGTCGTGTCGATCGGCGTCGTCCTATTGCTCGATGGTTATCGGATCGAGGGTCACGTCCATCTCCCACCGGAGCTCGGGCGGTTCTCCGATGCCTGGGAATCCGTCATGCGCGATCACCGGGAGTTCGTCCCGGTAACGACCTGCCGCGTCACGACAGGCGATGGCGACACGACCATCGCGACGCCTTCGTTCATCGAGGTCAGGAAGTCGCACATCCGGGTGGTCTTCCCGATGGACATAACCTCTTAGGGATCTCAGGTGACCCCGGACACGTACTCAGAGTTTGATTTCGACCGACGATCCGAGGGGGTCCTCACCACCACCTCTCCGTCTCCGCCGGGGGTGGCAGTGGTGGGGGAGGACGGGACGAACTCAGAAGAGCTCCTCGCCGCGGCCGATGTTCCCATGTACGCGGACAAGGCGGCTCGCAAAGCAGGGCGTGCGATCCTGACGGAGCGAGCAGGCCTGTAGCATCGTCCTCGATGGAGGACATCGCCGGACTCAAGTACGCCAACACGATGCACGAGACCCTGGGCATCCGCGCTCTCGAGGTCGGGCCCGATCGTGTGGTCATGGAGATGGACGTCGGTCCTCGCGTGCATCAGCCGATGGGACAACTCCACGGCGGCGCCTCCGCGGTGATCGCCGAGAGCGCCGCGTCGATCGGCGCCTTCTTGAACTGCTCGCCGGGCGAGTACGCGGTTGGCGTTGATCTGAACATCACGCATCTTCGCCCGATGCAGACGGGCGTGTTGCGGGCCACCGCAGAGCCGATCCGGAAGGGGCGAACGGTCCACGTGTGGTCGATCGATCTCGTGGATCAGAACGGAACCAAGATAGCGGTCGCCCGGTGCACGCTCGCTGTGCGGCCGTGGAAGAAGGACGGCGCCGAAAGGGGATGAGGATGTACAAGAAGATCGTGGTGGGCACCGATCTGTCCGACACCGCCCGAATCGCGACCGACCGAGCGGCAGCGCTGGCCAAAAGCCTCGGTTCGGAACTGATAGTCGTGCATGCTGGCTCGGATCCCGGAAAGCCTCTCGAGGACCTGGCCGAAGCCTGCGGGGCAACCGCGGTCGTCGCGAGCGGCAACCCGGTCGATGTCCTCATCGGCGAGGTCGAGAGTCGCGGAGCGGATCTCCTCGTGGTCGGAAGCGTCGGGATGTCGGGGGCCAAGCGGTTCATGCTCGGCAACGTTCCGAACAAGGTGTCTCATCAGGCCAAGAGCGATCTGCTCATCGTGAAGACGGACCCTCCTCCTTCTGATACCGGGCCCTACAAGAAGATCCTGGTGGGAACCGACGGCTCGAGGACCGCCATGAAGGCCGTCCAGACGGCCGCAGAGCTATCCAAAGAGCTGTCGGCAACGCCGGTGATCGTGTGTGCCTATGAGCCGCTGTCGCGATCCGAGGAGGACAGACTCCGCCGCGCCTCCGGCGACATCCTGGCGCAGTGGAGCGCGGATCGCTCCGCCGAGTCCGTGCCCGAGGAGTTCCGCTGGCGCATCGTCGAGGCAACCCACGCTCGTGATGTGCTGGAGCGCGCCGAGGATTGTGCGGGCGAGCAGGGTGTGAAGTCCGAGGTGAGGGCGGTGGAAGGATCCCCGGCCGAGGTATTGATCGACACCGCGACCGCTGAAGGTTTCGACTTGATCGTCGTCGGTAGCGTGGGGATGAGCGGGGCGAAGAGGTTCATGTTGGGGAACGTGCCGCACCGGATCTCCCATCATTCTCCGGTCGACGTCTTGATCCTTCGCACCGCGTGAGCACCGGCCGGTACCGCGTCCTGGTCGTGGCGCCGCACCCGGATGACATCGAGTTCGGTTGCGCGGCAACGATCGCGAAGTGGGTCGACGAGGGTGCCGAGGTAACCTTCTGTCTCGTCACCGACGGGTCGACCGGGACACAGGACCGCGCTCTCGTGGGGAAGGGTCTCAACGAGGTTCGTATGGAGGAGGCGGCGCGAGCCGCGGATGTGATCGGGGCGAAAGAGATCGTGTGGCTTGGGTACCGGGACGGCTACGTCGAGTACTCGCTCGACCTCCGGAAGGACATCGCCAGGGCCTTCAGACAGGCCAGGCCCCACCGTTACATGGTCCTCGATCCCACCCCGCTGATCGGTGGGTGGTTCGTGAATCACCCCGACCACAAGGCGGTGGGTCAAGCATCGCTCGATGTGACGCTCACCGCGGGCACCACCCCGGGTCACTTTCCCGAGCTCCTCGAGGAAGGCTTCGAGCCCTGGCGGGGTCTCCGTGAGCTGTGGATGTTTAGCCCCGAACCGGGCCCCGTCGTCGTCGACGTCAGCGCGACGATCGATCGAAAGATCGAGGCCCTTCTGTGCCACCGGAGCCAGGTGGGGGACGACGCCGAGCGCATCTCAGGATGGATCAAAGAACGGGCCGCCGAAGAGGGCGCCCGGGCCGGCTGCGCCTACGGCGAATCGTTCCTCGTGACCAACCGGGGGCCCGGCTTCCACCCGGACGAACTCGACGACATCGACTTCGATCTCGCCCCCGTGCCCCTCGACCCCCGCTCCGCCCGGCCTCCAAGCCCCCCGCCTGACCCCGACCCCCAGAGGAACATCTTAGGAGGCTGAGAGGTTCTTGAGAGCGGCAACTTAGGCAAACCTAACCTGGGCTGCTAGGATGATCGTTCAGCGCTTTAGGAGGAGGGAACCTCGTGGCAATTGAGGCAGAGGACCTGAAGGTTCAGCAGGAGAACGAAAAGGTCCGCGCCCTGAAGGGTGCCTACAAGTACGGATGGCACGACGCCACCAGCTACGACATCAAGCCCGAGAAGGGTGTGTCGCACGAGGTCATCGACATGATGAGCGACCGCAAGGGCGAGCCCGACTGGATGCGCAAGTTCCGCCACAAG
>JBKJZQ010000049.1:0-4330 GCA_046715095.1 Actinomycetota bacterium
CCTCCGGTCACGACAGGTCCGATCCGGAGTCACCCACGAGCACCTGAGTGGCGCCACCCACTCGGCCGATCTCGTCGCCGGCTGATGAAAGTACGGGTGGGGACGGCCCATCGACTCTGAACGGCGGAGCGGGAGCCAACGTACTCATCGATGGAAGCAGGCGAGATTGGCGAGAGACGAGGACATGTGGAGGGTTGGCTCCCGCTCTGCCGTTCAGAGTCGATGGGCCGTCCCCACCCGTAATTTCATCAGCCGGCGACGAGATCAGCCGAGTGGGTGGCGCTACTCAGGTGCTCGTGGGTGACTCCGGATCTGACCTGTCGTGACCGGAGGCGTTCAGCGTAACTTCAGGTCCGACGGAGCATGATTCAGAGCATCGAACCGATGGGATAGTGAACAGGAAAGGAGTCAGCATGAACCCACGCAGCAAGATCACCAGCATCCTGGCCGCGGCCCTCGTGGCAGGAGCGATTGGGACCGGAGTGGCCGCAGCGGCTGGAGGCGATGACGACGCCACCGAGGTCTCCATCACCGGCAGCGCCCTCGATGAGGCTTCGGCAGCGGCCCTGGAGCACACGGGCGAAGGCCGCGTCACTGAGACCGAGGTCGGTGACGAGGAGAGCTACTACGAGGTCGAGGTCACGCTCCAGGACGGGAGCGAGGTCGACGTCCAGCTCGACCGCAGCTTCAGCGTCGTCGGTAGCGAAGGCGAAGACGGCGGCGGCGAAGACGGCGAGTAGCGCCTAGATCCAACTCTTACTCGACCGCGATCAGAGCCCCCTCGTGTTCAGGACCGAGGGGGCTCAGCGTTAGGAACGACACGAGAATGACTAGCGCAGCTTGAACCTCCGCTTGTCCTTCTTTATGACGCTCACCACGTTGCGACCCGGGATGCCGGTGACGCCGCCGCCACCGTGGGTCGCAGACCCGCACTGGTAGAGGCCCCTGATCGGCGTGCGGTAGTCCGCATACCCGGGGGCCGGCCTCAGGTGAAACAGCTGCTCCGGCGACAGCTCGCCGTGGAAGATGTTGCCGCCGATGAGCCCGTACTCTTCCTGCATCTCGTGCGGCCCGACCACCTGCCGGTCGATGATGGCGCCCTTGAGGTTGGGGGCGAACTCCGAGTAGTGATCGATCACGCGGTCGGCGTAGGCGTCCATCTCCTCGGGCTTCGGATCATCTGCCCATGTATGCGGAACCCACTGCGTGAACATCGACAAGATGTGCTTGCCCTCGGGTGCGATCGTCTTGTCGAAGTAGCTCGGGATGCAGCTGTCGGCGAACGGGTGCTCCGCGGGGATGCCGGCGCGCGCGTCTTGGAACGCTTGCTCGATGTAGTCGACCGTCGGAGCCATGACAATCGTGCCGCCGTGAACGCCCGCGCTCGGCTCGGGATGCGCCTTGAAGACCGGCAACTCGGCGAGGGCGAGGTTGACCTTCACGACGCCGGAACGACTGTTCCACCGCTCGATGTCCTGCCGGAAGTCGTCCGGCAGGTCCTTCGCGTCGAGGTGGTCGAGGAACGCGATCTTCGGATGGGTCGAGGTGACGACGATCGGCGCCCTGAGCTCTTCGCCGCTCTGAAGCGCTACGCCCACCGCCCTGCCGTTCTCGACGAGGATCCTGCCGACGGGGGTGTCGGTACGGATCTCGGCCCCCAGCTCTTTCGCCCCTCCGGCGATCGCATCGGACACAGCACCCATGCCTCCCTCCGGGAAGCCCCACTTGCCGATCTCACCGTCACCGAGGTCGCCGATGTGGTGATGGAGCATCACGTACGCCGTGCCCGGTTCTGCCGGCCCGGCCCACGTCCCGATCACTCCGCTAACCGCCAGCATCGCCTTGACCGGCTCGGACTCGAACCAATCGTCGAGGAGATCGGCGATGCTCATCGTCATCAGCCGGGTGACGTCGGCGACCCCGCGGACGCCGAGCTTCCTCATCTTCCAGGCGATGGAGCCTTGCTCGAGTAGATCCCCCGGCCTCTTGGAGCCAACCTTGGGAGCCTTCTCGGAGAGCAGCGGTCCCATGATCCGGCCGAGGCCTCCGATCCACTCGTCCCACCGCTCGAGCGCGTCGGCGTCCTTCTTCGAGAAGCGCGCTACTTCGGCCTTCTTCTCTGCGGGGGTCTTCCCGCCGAGGGCGAGTGCATCGTCGCCACCCGGTTGCGGCATGAAATAACCGTCCTGGGGATAGATCTTGTAGCCGTGCTTTGCGAGGCTGAGGTCCTTCACGATGCCGGGAGGCATGAGGCTTACGACGTACGCGAGCGAAGTCACCTTCCAGTCGGGGCCGAAGGGTTGCTCGGTAGTCGCCGCTCCGCCAACGCGGTAGCGCGCTTCCAACACGACGGTCTTCGCCCCTCGTTTGGCGAGATATCCACCCGCCACGAGGCCGTTGTGTCCGCCGCCGATCACGATCGCGTCGTATCTGTTCGCGCTCACTCAGTCTCTCTCCTTGCGCCATCTCATGAATACCGACTTCGTTTGGTTCTCTCCAAGGGTAGGTGAACGGGTGGCTGAGCCGGAAGCGTGAGCCCCTAAGATGCGCCTGGTTCGGAGGGCGGTCCGGGAACGCGAGTAAACAAACATAGGAGCGGAACGATGAGGTTGGGACTGAATCTCGGCTACTGGGGCTCGGGCCCTCAAGACGGGGTCGCCCTCGCCCAGGAGGCGGAGCGTCTCGGGTTCGATTCCGTCTGGGTCGCGGAGGCGTACGGCTCCGACGCACTCACGCCGCTCACCTGGGTGGCCGCGCAGACCTCGACCATCAAGGTCGGCACCGCGATCATGCAGATGCCGGCAAGGACCCCGGCGATGACGGCGATGTCCGCGGCGACCCTCGACCTCCTCACCGGAGGGCGGATGCTCCTCGGCCTCGGTCTCTCCGGCCCCCAGGTCGTCGAGGGCTGGCACGGCGAAGCGTACGGGAAACCGCTCGTGAAGTCGCGCGAGTACGTCGACATCGTCCGCACGATCCTGAGGAGAGAGAAGCCGCTCGAGCATCACGGGAGGCACTACGACATCCCGTACCGCGGGTCCGATGCGACCGGGCTCGGCAAGCCGCTCAAGCTCATCATCCACCCGCTCCGTGCCGACATCCCGATCTATCTCGCCGCGATCGGTCCGAAGAACGTGGCGTTGACCGCGGAGATCGCCGAGGGGTGGCTTCCCACGCTGTACTCGCCGTCGCGGCACGAGGAGCTGTACGGAGAGTCGCTCAGGAAGGGCTTCGCGGCCGCGGGCGACGGCAGGTCGGAAGAGAGCTTCGACATCGCCCCATCGGTGCCGGTCGTGCTCGGCGACGACATCGACAACTGCCGGATGATGGTGAAACCGTTCATCGCCCTGTACGTGGGCGGCATGGGGGCCAAGGGAAAGAACTTCTATTACGACATCGCCTGCCGCTACGGCTACGAGGACGCCGCCGACCAGATCCAGAAGCTCTATCTCGCGGGCGACAAGGTCGCGGCGATGGCGGCGGTGCCCGATGAGTTCGTCGATGAGGTCGCGCTCGTCGGGCCCAAGGAACGCATCGCCGAGCTCCTCGGGAAGTGGGACGAGTCGCCGGTAACGACCCTTATATGTGCGGCGCAGCAGCCTGAGGCGCTCCAGGCCATGGCCGAGTTGGTGTTGTGAACGAGACGTCGTTCCTGTTCCGCTTCGCCGAGTCTCACGGGAAGGACCGATGAGCCTGACCGTCGTGCGGGCACTGGGCTCCCCGATCTGGTCGACGACTAGCTCGAGGGGCTGGCGGAAGGCGCCGGGGTCTCCTTCGAGGAGATCTCGTTTCTCAACTGCATGGAGGAGGTTTGGGACTTCGAGGCCTGCACCACGATGGTCCACGGTCGCTTCTTCATGCACGCGGAGCAGTGGTACGCGGGCCACGATCACGTGACGGTCGTGATCGCGGCGCCCGATGGAGCACCGGGGTTCGTCTCGCCGACCTGCTCCGGTTTCCTTACCGCGGTCGGGGTCAGCGCGTCCGGATTCGCCCAGGGGATCAACTCACTGTCCGGGAGGACGATCTGGTCCGGACCTCCGCGGTCGGGATCCCCCGAGTCATTTTATCGCGCCACCCCCTGAGTGCAGATGGTTTCGATGCAGCCGTCGCGGCCCGGTAGGGGGCGCGCGGGGAGCGGTGCCCCCCTACCGGCGCGAGCCCAAGGGTAGGTAGGAGCGCCTATCAAGCCTAGGTAGAAGTACCTATTCAACCTTTGCGGCCTGCTGCCGATACAGATACCTACGAGGCTTGGGACAAGGCTTCCAGAGAAGGAGAGAGAGGCATGCGTAGGAACCGGAAAATGAGACTCCGCTACATCGCGATGGTG
>JBKJZQ010000050.1:0-12341 GCA_046715095.1 Actinomycetota bacterium
TCGCGAGAGGTTGCTCTTTGAGCGTAACGGGACCGTTGGGGGCGTCGAGGGTGACGGGGAATCCACTCTTCACGAGGGGTGCCGGTTCCGCGACCCGATCGGGTTCGTCTCCGGACCCGCAGGCGCCACCCAACAGAGCTAGGGCGATGACAAGAGGTGCTATGCGGCGAGCTCGCCGCAGACGTCCGATATCCAACCGAACCGCTCCTTCCCCGGGTTTCCTCGCCCGGAACTAGAAAAGGCCCTCCGGGATCGGAAGACCTCAAGGGCGGCTGTTGGATCGAACCGCGCCCCTGTCCCCTCACCACGGAGGAACTCAGAGCGACGCATCTCGTGAAGTTCCTGGCTGCGGGGTTCCCCCGATCACAGTTGCGGGACAGCGCCGGATTCTCACCGGACTTCCTTGCACCGAGACACGGCGTTTCTGACTGACTACGTAACGCCGGTGACTCTACTCCGGATCGCCCCCCAGCGATGGAACGGCGTGGTCGACGCGCCGACCGCAGTGACCGCAGTTACGGCCGCAGGTAGCCGTCCTTCATGAACAGGCCCAGGCGGTCGTCTTCGCCGAGGCGGAACGCCACAAAGAACCACAGGAGGATCAGGCGGCCGGCGAGCTCGCCGCCCCAGGTCGTGAGGTGGCTGAGCGGATCGGTCACGAGGTCCCACGAATAGGGCTCTCGGGGCTCGGTCGCGAACCCGGTGCCGAAGGCGGGCCACAGGAAGGTCTTGGGCGCCGACCACATCCCGTCACCCACGAGATGGAGCAGCCACCCCACGAAGACTCCAAACACCTGGAGGCGTCGCTCGGCCTTGAACCCGAGCAGGATCACGACCGCGACCACCATGGCGGCGAGCAAGGTGTGGGCGATCCAGCGGCCGGCACGCCCGTCGAACACGCCGGCAAGGTGCAGGGCGCCGTCGACGAGATCCGGGAGTACCGCCCCGAGCAGCACGTAGCGGTAGTCAACCCGCCGCCGTCCGATGGTCACGTACATGATGAGGACGGCGACCCCCATGTGCCAGAGCAGCATCTAGAAACGGTCCACTAGAAGAGGGACTCCTTGCCCCCGATGTCTTCGGTGAGTTCGGCTTCGTCCATGGCTTGGTTGGCGAGAGCATCGGCCCGCTCGTTCTTCTCGCGGCGGACGTGGGAGATGCGGGCGTTCTCGAACGAGTTCATCAGCCGGCGCGCCTTGACCGCCAGCGTTCTGAGGCGGTCGTTCTTGATCTTCCACTCGCCGTTCAACTGATTGACGACCAACCTGGAGTCCGCGCAGATCTCGATGTCGGTGACGCCCTTCTCGCGCGCCAGCTCCAGGCCGGCGATCACAGCTTCGTACTCGGCCACGTTGTTGGTGGCGTGACCGAGTACGCGTGCGACCTCTCCGATCGGCTCCCCCTCTGATGTCGTCAACACCGCACCGATGCCTGCGGGTCCGGGGTTGCCGCGCGCTCCTCCGTCGGTATAGAGAACGGCCTTCATGCTCAGGTGACGACGAGGATCCGGCGACAGTTGTCACACCGCTGCAATCCTCGTTCGCCTTTGAGCCGCTCGACCTCGCGCGCGGGGAGCTGAGTGTGGCACCCCTGGCACGTTCCACCGAGAAGGGCAGCGGCTCCCACGCCGTTCTTCTGCTCCTTGAGGTTCTCGTAGAGATCGAGGAGCTCCTGGGAGATCGTGGCGGCGACCTCCGTCCGCTTGGAATGGTGCTGGAAGAGCTGGGCGTCGATGTCGGCCGATAGCTCGTTGACCTGAGCCGAAAGCGTGTTCGCTTCCGCCTGGAGGGCATCCCGTTCGGCGGTTAGTTGCTCGGCGGTCCCGGCGTAGTCGTCCTTCTGGACCATGACCTCCAGAAGCTGGTCCTCCGACTCCCCGCGCTTGCGCTTCAGCATCTCGACCTCGGCCTGGAGGGCGCCGAGCTCCTTGGGGTTGGACACGCCTCCGCCGTACATCCGGGTCTCTTCCTTGGCGATCTTCTGATCGAGAAGCTCCATCTCGCCCTCGATCTTCGACTGCTCCCGTCCTGCTTCGTCCCGCTGCTTGATAGCTATCGCCAGGTCCGCGCCCAGTTCTTCGAGCTGTTCGTTCATCTGGGCGAGGCGCTCTGCCTCGGGCAACGAGGCCTTCCGGTCCCCGAGGCGCTTGATCTCTGAATCCTCCTCCTGGATCTCGAGCAGTCGGCTGAGCGAGGAGTCATCGGCTTGGATCGGCATCGGCCGGAGCGTAACACCAGGGTTCTGCGACACTGGCGGGGAACCGCGCGAGACCATGGAGCGGTAATGGATCTGGAAGCCCGAGCCGACGAGACGCAACGCTCCGACGAGGACGCTCTTCTCGTCGCCGTGGCGCGCGGCGACATCGAGGCGCTGAGACAGCTTTACCGAGCCTTCGAACGCCCGCTGTACTCGCTCGGGATCAGATGGCTCGGAGATCCCAAGTCGGCCGAGGAGATGGTCCAGGAGGTGACGTTGAGGATGTGGAGACGTGCGTCTCGCTACGATCCGACCAGGGGCGCAGCCTCGTCGTGGATCTTCGGCATCGCCCGGAACGTGGCCGCCGACATCGCTCGGGCCAACCGTCGCCTCCCGACCCCGATGGAGGAACCGAGGATCGATCGCGCCGAACCCTGGGATGAAGACGAGGTCTGGACCGGGTGGCAGGTGGCGCGAACGCTTCGAACGCTCCCCCCGGAACAGCAGATCGTTCTCGAACTCGCCTACGGGAACCAGATGACCCAGTCTGAGATCGCCGAGCACCTCGATGTGCCCCTCGGAACGGTCAAGACTCGAACGTACGCGGGGCTCAAGAAACTGAGGGCCGCGCTCACGGCCATGGGTGTATTGGAGGAGCAGGCGTGAGCTGCGATCGGATCAGGGAGCAGCTCCCTGCCTACGTCTCCGGGCAACTCTCAGGTGAGGAACGATCCGAGGTAGCGCGCCACTTGGGTGGATGCGCCGCGTGCACCCAAGAACGAGACTCGGTCGACGACACCATCCGCCATCTCGGCGCGGCTCCCCTGGCCCACACTCCGCCCGGGGGGCTCCGGGCGCGCGTCTTCGAACGAGTCGCCCTGGAACCTGTGGGTGACCTCGTCGCCGCGGCTCCGATCGAAGGCGACCCTCCCGACGATCTCGAACGGCGCGCCCTCGAGCACGCGGGCGTGCTCACCACCGGGGACCGGCACCGGCCGGTGCTCCACCGGGCGGTTGCACCCGGCCTCGCGGCAGCGGTGGTCGCGCTCGGGTTCTTCGGGATGCAATGGCGCAACGATGCTCAGGTGATGACGCAGCAGTTCGGCCCCCCGGGAGAGACACTTCAGCAGGTGAGCTTCAAGGGTCCGAGCCCGTTCCCGCCCGGCGGAGGGGCAGACCTCGAGATCGTTCACTACGACCACGACAACTACGGGGTCGTTATCGAGGCGAGGGAGCTCCCGATCTGCCGCGTCAACTACCACTATGAGGTGTGGGTCTCGGGCGAGGGGGGCCAGGCGCTGTTGGGCTCGTTCACGATGCCCGGCAAAGGCGTCTACAACTTTCCCATGGGCCTCGATCCGGCCAACTACGAGGAGATCCAGATCACTCACGAACCCGCGGGGGGAAGCCCCGAGCAAGATGGCGACGTGCTCTGGATGGCCCCCCTGCCCTGAGAGCCACTCTTGTTCGGCGGTTACGCCCAGGCGAACCGCACCTCCGCCGGATGATCCGGTCGGGATGCTATTTTGGGTACCCAAAACCCAGATTTGGCGGGTTGATAACCAACGTGGAGCGGCATGACTGAGGACACCCAACTCTCCAAATCTGACCGCGAGGCGCTCAAGGCGATCTACCGCCTGAGCAAGGACGGGGGGGAAGCGCTCACCGGCACTCTCGCCGAGAGCCTCAAGGTGTCGCCGGGCACCGTCACCGCGGCGCTCAAACGTCTGGCCGAGCGAGGGTACGTGGACTACACGCCCTACAAGGGCGTCGAGCTCAGCGGCGAGGGCCGGCGCTCCGCCATGGCCGCCATCCGGCGACACCGGATCGTCGAGCGCTTCCTGTCGGACATGCTTGGTTACGCGTGGAACGAAGCCGACCGGCTGGCAGGCACCTTCGAGCACGACATCCCGCAGGAGGTCGAGGACCGGTTGTTCGTCGCCCTCCACCGCCCCGAGACGTGTCCCCACGGCTTCCCGATCCCCGACCCCCAGGCGATGGAGATGCCGGAGATGCCGCCGCTCTCGGCTCTCGAGCCGGGAGACGTCGCGATCGTTGCACTTCCGGGCTCGACCGATCCCGAGATCGTCGCGTTCCTCGAGAACATGGGGCTTCGTCCCGGCGTCGAGGTCGAGGTCCGCGAGAAGCACCCGTTCGACGGCCCCCTCGTCCTCAGGGTCGGGGGCAAGGACCGCACGGTTGGCGAGAAGATCGCCGGCAAGATCTTCGTGCGCAAGAAGTCGGCGTAACCGAGTTCCGGTGAGGAAAGTCTGGTGGCTGGTTCGTTTTCTCGTCTCTCTCTTCTTCTTCGTCGGGGCACTCCAGCTGATGAAGACCGGCGCGGCCTCGCTCGACTTCCTTCAGGCCGGCGGTTACTTCGTCAGGAACGCCGGATCAACCCTGGGTCTCGGCTGGCTGGGCGCGCTGTTCGTCCTCTCCGGCTCACCGATCGCAGCGACCGCCCTCACGCTCGTCGCGGCGGGTTCGATCTCCGAGTCCCAGGGGTTCACGATGCTGACCGGGTCGCGGCTCGGCGCCGCGTTCGTCGTCCTCGTGACCGCGGTGATCTTCGCTCTTAGGTCCGGCAAGGGCGAGAAGATGAAGCCGGTCTCGACCGCGGTCATGGCGCTGTCGACCACCGCGATCGTGTACATCCCCTCCGCGCTGATCGGCTTCACGCTCCTGAGGTGGGGGCCCTATAGCCGCCTCAACCTGCAGTTCCCCGGTCAGTTCTCCGACGTGATCGACCTCGTGTACGGAGGCATCCTCGATGCGGTGTCGACGTGGCCTTCGATCCTCGTGTTCCTCGGTGGCCTCGGTGTGCTGCTGGTGTCGTTCAGGTTGCTCGACACGGTGATGCCGAAGATGGACGGCGAGCACATGGGCGAGGCGCGCCTCGCGTGGTTGCGGAGGAAGTGGCCGATGTTCGCGCTCGGCTGTCTCGTCGCACTCGTGGCGATGTCGGTGTCGGTCGCACTGACCGTGCTCGTACCGCTGGTCGCGAAAGGCTATGCGAAGCGAGAGGACATCATCCCGTACATCATGGGCGCCAACATCACGACCCTGGGCGACACGATGCTGGCGGCGTTCGCTCTTCACTCCGCATCCGCGGTACGGATCGTTCTCGCAGAGGTGATCGCAACCACGTTGCTCAGCGTCATCCTCCTCGCCTTCTTCTACCCGCAGCTGAAGAGCGGGATCTGGAGGTTCCAGCGCAGCGTCGTCAAGAGCAAACCCCGGCTGGCTGCGTTCACCGCGGGACTCTTCCTCGTGCCGCTGGCGATCATCGGTATCTCCGGCCTCGCCGCCTAGGGTGTCGTCCGGGGACCGGACCACGCACTAGTCTCACCCGTCATGGAGATCTGGCCCGGTACCCCGCATCCGCTCGGCTCCACCTGGGATGGCTCCGGGGTCAACTTCGCCCTGTTCTCGGAGAATGCCGAGGGGGTTGAACTGTGTCTGTTCGACGACGACGGCAACCAGACGCTTCTCGATCTGACCGAGGAAACCTCGTTCGTATGGCACGGATACGTCCCCGGGCTCAGGCCCGGACAGCGCTACGGATACCGGGTTCACGGCCCTTACGATCCGGCGAACGGCCACCGGTTCAATGCTTCCAAGCTGCTGCTCGACCCCTACGCGAAGGCGATCGAGGGCAACATCGCGTGGGGGCCGGAGATGTTCGGCTACGAGCTCGGCTCCAAGAATGAAGACCTGAAGGTCTCGCACGCCGACTCGGCTCCGATGATGCCCAAGTGCGTCGTGGTCGACGAGTCCTTCTACTGGGGGGACGACAAGGCTCCGAACACTCCGTTCCACGACACCGTGATCTACGAGACCCACGTCAAAGGCTTCACGAAGCTTCATCCCGGGATCCCGGAGGAGCTCCGGGGAACCTACGCCGGGCTCGCCCACCCTGGGGCGATCGAACATCTCCAACTGCTCGGGATCACCGCGGTCGAGATAATGCCTCCGCACCATTTCATCCATCCACAGTTCCTGCTGGACAAGGGCCTCCGTAACTACTGGGGCTACGACCCGATCAACTACTTCGCGCCACACTCCGAGTACTCCGCGTCCGGCGTGAGAGGCGAGCAGGTCTCTGAGTTCAAGCAGATGGTCAAGGCATTCCACGAAGCGGACATCGAGGTCATCATCGACGTCGTCTACAACCACACCGGCGAAGGGAACCACCTCGGGCCGACGATCAGCTACCGCGGCATCGACAACGCGGCTTACTACCGCCTCATGGAAGACGATCGCCGCTTCTACATGGACTTCACCGGAACCGGAAACTCGCTCAACGTCGGGCACCCGCAGATCCTGAAACTCATCATGGACTCGCTGAGGTACTGGGCGCTCGAGATGCACGTCGACGGATTCCGCTTCGACCTTGCGGCCGCGCTGGCTCGGGAACTGTTCGAGGTCGATCGTCTGTCGGCGTTCTTCGACATCATCCACCAGGACCCCGTGTTGTCCGGGATCAAGCTGATCGCAGAACCATGGGATGTCGGCCCCGGAGGCTATCAGGTCGGACAGTTCCCGCCGGGATGGTCGGAGTGGAACGGCAAGTTCCGCGACACGGTGCGCGACTATTGGCGCGGAGAACCGGCAAGCCTCAGGGACTTCGCCTACCGCTTCACCGGGTCCTCCGATCTGTACGGGTCGGGCGGTCGGACACCGACCGCCAGCATCAACTTCATCACCGCACACGACGGGTTCACCCTCCACGATCTGGTCACGTACAACGAGAAGCACAACGGGGCGAACGGCGAAGACAACAACGACGGCGACGACAACAACCGTTCGTACAACTGGGGGGTCGAGGGCGAGACCGATGATGCCAAGATCAACGAGCTGCGCGGGCGGATCAAGCGCAATTTCCTCGTCACGCTGGCTCTGTCCCAGGGCGTCCCGATGCTGCTCGGGGGCGACGAGGTGGGCCGCACGCAGTTGGGCAACAACAACGCCTATTGCCAGGACGACGAGATCTCCTATTACGACTGGAGCTTGAGGGACGAGAACCTCGAAATGCTGGGGTTCACCCGCAAGCTCATGGAGTTCCGCAAGAACCACCCGAACTTCCGGCGCAGGAAATGGTTCGAAGGGCGGGACGTGTGGGGCACCGGACTCTCGGACATCGGCTGGTTCAATCCCGACGGGACCGAGATGACCCAAGACCAGTGGGACGATGACTTCGCCAAGACGATCGGCGTCTTCTTGAACGGCGAAGAGATACCGAGTCCCGGTCCACGCGGCGAGCGCGTCGTCGACAACAGCTTCCTGCTTCTGTTCAACGGTCACTCCGAGATGATGGAGTTCACGATCCCTGAGGCGTCCGAGTTCGGGCGAGCACAGCGACGTTCGGACGAGGATGCCGAAGCCACCGGCGATTGGGGCGAGGCATGGGAGGTCGTGATCGACACCCGCGATCATCAGGGCACGACACCACACACGCACAAGGCCGGCGAGAAGGTCCAAGTCATCGAGCATTCGATAGTCGTACTCCGACGTGCCGGCTGAACCCCCTACGTCGCCGGTTGCCGGGCCCATGATCCGGGCGACCTACCGGCTGCAGTTGAGGACGGAGTTCGGCTTCGACGCCGCAGCCGCGGTGGTCCCCTACCTGGCCCGGCTCGGAGTGAGCCACGTGCACTGCTCGCCGTATCTCCAGGCCGCGTCGGGAAGCACGCACGGCTACGACGTCATCGACCACACGAAGATCAGCGACGACCTCGGCGGCCCCGAGGCCCACGAGAGGTTCGTGACAGCCCTCGAACAACACGACATGGGGCACATCCTCGATGTCGTCCCGAACCACATGGCGGTCGCCGGGCGCGCCAACCAAGCGTGGTGGGACGTGCTCAAGAACGGTCGGGACTCCGCCTTCGCCCGCTTCTTCGACATCGACTGGGCTCCCCCCGACGCGCGCTTGGCCGGCAAGATCCTCCTCCCGGTGCTGGGCGACCAATACGGACGCGTACTCGAGGCCGGCGAGCTCGGTCTCGCGTACGAAGACGGAGAGGCGGTCGTGACGTACTCAGGCGACCGCTTCCCGGTAGCGCCCGGCTCGATCGAGCAGTTCCTGGGGGGCGGGGCAGAGCCAGAAGAGACTGCCGCGCGGATCACCGGGGACCCCGCGCTGCTGCACTCGCTCCTCGAAGCGCAGCATTACCGTCTCGCCTACTGGCGCAGCGATCTAGAGCTCAACTACCGCCGCTTCTTCGACATCAACGAGCTCGTCGCGCTGTGCATGGAAGAGCCCGAAGTGTTCGCCCACGTCCACACGGTACCGCTCCGATTGGTGCGCGAAGGGAAGCTCGACGGGCTCAGGATCGACCACGTCGATGGGCTGAGGACACCGAAGAGGTACCTCGCGTCCCTCCGCGACGAGATCGGCGATGCCTACCTGATCGTCGAGAAGATTCTTGAAGAAGGCGAGGAGCTGCCGGACTGGCCCTGTGACGGGACCACCGGGTACGACTTTCTGAACCTCGTCCTCGGACTGTTCGTGGATCCGGACGGTGCCACTCCGATGGACGACCTCTACCGGTCGTTCACCGGCGATCATGAGAGCTACGACGAGGGAGTGTGGACTGCCAAACAGCTCGTCATGGACGACCTCCTGGCCTCGGATGTGGACCGTCTGACCAAAGCGCTCACCGCGGTGTGCGAGAGACATCCTCGCCACCGCGACTACACCCGCACGGAGCTGCGGGAAGCGATCCGCGAGACGATGGCCGCGCTCGACGTCTACCGAACCTACGTCGATCCCGACACCGGTGAGGTATCTCAGGAAGACATCCACCACGTCGAAGATGCCACGGCCGAGGCGCGCGACCGTCGCGACGACATCGACGATGATCTGTTCGAGTTCCTCTCCGCGATCCTCCTGTTGAGGCATGAGGGGGGGCCCGAAGCCGACTTCTCCGCTCGCTTCCAGCAAGCTACCGGTCCGGTGATGGCGAAGGCGGTCGAGGACACCGCGTTCTATCGCTACGTCAGGTTCTCCGCTCTCAACGAGGTCGGTGGTGACCCCACCGTGTTCGGCCACTCGATCGATTCGTTCCATCGAAGCAACGAGAAGCGGGCCGGGAGGTGGTCGCGCTCGATGCTGGCGACCTCGACCCACGACACGAAACGCTCGGAAGACGTGAGGGCGCGTCTCGCGCTGCTGTCCGAGATCCCGGACGCGTGGAAGAGGACGGTCACGCGCTGGTCCGCGATGAATGAGCGCCACCGGACCGGCGAGTTCCCCGACAAGAGAGCGGAGTATCTCCTCTACCAGACCCTCGTGGGTGCCTGGCCCCTGAGCGCCGGCCGCGCCGTCGCCTACATGGAGAAAGCATCGCGCGAGGCCAAGCTCCATACATCGTGGACCAGTCCCAACGAGCACTACGACGACGCGCTCAGAGGCTTCATCGAGGGGATCCTGACCGACGAGGACTTCACCTCCGATCTCGCCGCGTTCGTGCGACCCCTGATCATGCCGGGACGCATCAACTCGCTCGCTATGGTCCTTCTGAAGTTGACCTCGCCGGGGGTTCCCGATCTCTATCAGGGCACCGAGTTGTGGGACCTGAGCCTCGTGGATCCGGACAACCGGCGGCCGGTGGACTACGAGCACCGGGCGTCTCTCCTCGAGTCGCTCGGCGGCGCATCGCCGGACGAGGTCGGTGAACGTGTGGACGACGGAGCCCCCAAGCTCCTGGTCACGCACCGCGCTCTCGAGCTGAGGAGAGAACGTCCTCAGGCATTCGCCGGTTCCTACGAACGGCTCGAGACGGAGGGCGAGCACCTCATCGGTTTCATCCGCGGAGGCGAGGTCGCAGTGCTGGTTCCACGCCTCGTCCTGTCGAGGGCCCCCGACTGGGCCGACGCAAACGTTTCGCTGCCCCCCGGCAGGTGGGAGAACGTGTTCACACGAGAGACCACCTCGGGCACCGCGGCACTGGGAACGATCCTGCGCGACTTCCCCGTTGCCCTACTCTCGAGGGCCCGCAGCTCTACCCGGACGGTGACCTGACCGACACACCCGAAGAGGCTCTCGTCGCCGAGCTGATCCGTGAGGCCGCGGGTTCTAAGTCAGCGTCAGCTACGGGCGTCCCACAGGACGTTCTCGTCCGGGATAGTCGTCACCAGCTCTACCTGAGGACGGACCCGCAGATGTTCGCGCGTCCGCTCGACCGCGGCCTCGACCACCTTCTCGCTGTCGGCACCGGAGTCGGTGACGAGCTCGAGACGGAGGACGTCCTTGTCGTCGAGCCGGTCGACCACGAACCGGCCGCCTGTCACGCCGAGAACGGCGAGCCTACTGATGAGCTCCCTGGCCTGGTGCGGATGCACGAACATTCCGCGGACCTTCACCGCGGCACCGACCCGACCCAGCACGCCGGCCAGTCGCAACGTGCCGTCCGGGCCGAGCTGCCACCGGGAGACATCGCCCGTCCCGAACCGCAGCAACGGGTAGTCATCGTGCAGCAGGGTAGCGACGACCTCACCGGGCTCGTCATCCTCGACCGGCGTCCCGGTGGCAGGGTGGCAGATCTGCACATAGACGTCTGTGGGAACGGTGAGACCCGCTCCGGGAGACTCCTCGTATCCGAGCAGTCCGACCTCGGCGGTGCCGTAAGCCATCAGCACCGTGGGGATCCGCTCCATCAGCTGTTCGCGGAGGGGGTCCGGTAAGGGTTCCGCTGTGACCAGTGCCTTGCCCACCCGCCAGGAGCTCACATCCAGTCCCAGGCTGTCGTAGCGCTCGACGAGCGCGGCGAGATAGCTGGGCAACCCGATATACGCCGTCACGCCGAGGTCGGCGATCAGCTGGGCCTGGATCTCGCTGGCGCCGACACCGCCGGGTACCACCGAGGCACCGATCGCGCGGCAGGCCTCGTCGAACATGGCACCGGCGGGAGACAGGTGGTAGCTGAAGCAGTTGAGGACCACGTCGCCGGCGCCGATCCCACATGCGCTCAGCGCAGGCGTCCACCGCCACGGGTCCGGACCGTCGAGCTGTGCCTCGTAGATCGGTCCGGGAGAGGCGAAGATTCTGGCCACTGATGCACCGTCGGCGAGCAGACCTCCGAATGGTGGGTGCTTCTTCTGCAGTGCGGGCAGTGCGTCCTTGCTCAGCACAGCGACCGCGTCGAGGTCCGAAAGATCGTTCGGCCCGGAGGCAAGGTCGACCCCGGCTTCCCGCAGACGTGCGCCCAACCCAGCGACCCGCGCCGCAGCGCCGCGCATTGTCTGGAGCACGCTCGGACCGATCTGGTCCTGGTAGGCCCGCAGAGCGATGGTGACAGACATCGGTTCCCCGTTCACAGCCAGCGCTTACGGCGCTTGTAGTGCTTGACTTCGCGGTAGCTCTTCTGGCCGCCTTCGCCGAGGCCGAGATAGAACTCCTTCACGTCAGGATTCTCACTCAGCTTGGCCGCAGTTCCCTCGAGCACCATGCGTCCCTGCTCGAGGATGTAGCCGTGATCGGCCACCTCGAGAGCGCGACGCGCATTCTGCTCGATCACCAGCACGGTGATCCCGACCTCCTTGTTGAGGTCCCTGATATAGCCGAAGATCTCCTGCACCAGCGGCGGCGCGAGGCCGAGCGACGGCTCGTCGAGCATCAGCAGTCGCGGCTTAGCCATCAGGGCCCGGCCGATCGCGAGCATCTGCTGTTCACCGCCGGACAGGTAGCCGGAGACTCTGTTGCGCATGTCGGCAAGCTTCGGGAAGTAGGTGTACACCAGGTCGAAGTCCTCGGTGCTCGCCCCACCTCGCGAGTACGCACCGGCCACGAGGTTCTCGTGGACCGAGAGGTGTTCGAACACGTGTCGCCCCTCCATGCACAACGACAGGCCCGACTTCACCCGAGCGGCCGCGTCGACATAGGTGACGTCCTTGCCGTCGAAGGTGATCGACCCCTCGGTGATCTCGCCGCGCTCGCTGGGCAGCAGTCCAGAGATGGCCTTCAGTGTGGTGGACTTGCCGGCACCATTCGACCCCAGCAGCGCGACGATCTGACCTTTCGGCACGACCAGCGAGAGTCCTCGGAGGACGAGGATGACCTCGTCGTAGATGACCTCGATGTTGTTGACCGTCAGCAGTGCCGAGGGGGCTTCGGCCCCGGGGGCACCCCCGGCCCCACCGCA
>JBKJZQ010000051.1:0-7303 GCA_046715095.1 Actinomycetota bacterium
CCCGGGGTTCCAACCCCTGGCACCGGTACGGCACGCGAACAGAGCCGCTCATGCGGCTCAGGTTGGAATCTTACTCTGCCTCGGCCTAGGAGTCGAAGAGACGTGCCGCCTCGGGCCCCCGGGGTACCTCGGCCCCGATGTGAGCGAACGCGGCCTGGGTAGCCACCCTGCCCCGCGGCGTCCGGCGCAGGAACCCGAGCTGCATGAGGTACGGCTCATAGACATCCTCGATCGTGTCCGGCTCCTCGCCCACCGCTACAGCCAGTGTCGAGAGCCCCACGGGACCGCCTCGGAATCGCCGGATCAGCGCGTCGAGGAACGCTCCGTCGACCCGGTCGAGACCCCTCTCGTCGATCTTGAACACCTCGAGCGCGGTCCGGGCGATGTCTCCATCGATGATCCCGTCGGCGCGGACCTGGGCGTAGTCCCTCACCCGGCGAAGCAGTCGATTGGCGATGCGAGGGGTCCCGCGCGAGCGCCGGGCGATCTCGTGGCATCCCTCGTCGTCGACCTCCACCGAGAGGATGCCGGCGGACCGAGTGATGATCTTCACAAGATCCTCCGGCGGGTAGTAATCGAGGCGCTCGGTGAGCTCGAAACGACTCCTGAGTGGCCCGCTGATGAGGCCCGCCCGCGTCGTTGCGCCGACCAGAGTAAAGCGCCTGAGGTCGAGCCGGATCGTCTGAGCGCTCGGGCCTTTACCGATCACGAGGTCGAGCTGGAAATCCTCCATCGCCGGGTAGAGGACCTCTTCGACCACCCGGGGCAGACGGTGGATCTCATCGATGAACAGCACGTCGCCGTCTTCGAGGTTGGTCAGGATCGCCGCGAGGTCCCCCGCCCGCTCGAGCGCCGGTCCCGAGGTCGGCCGGAAGCCCGCCCCCATCTCGTTGGCGATGACGTGGGCGAGGCTCGTCTTACCGAGGCCGGGAGGTCCGCTGAGGAGAAGGTGACCGGCCGCTTCGTCCCGGGCACGGGCCGCTTCGAGCACGATCCCGAGGTGAACCTTCAGCTCGGGCTGGCCGACGAACTCGATGAGGTCCCGAGGCCTCAGCGATCCCTCGGCCTCACGCTCGACCGGATCGGCGGCGGCGGCAAGGACCGCGTCGTCGCTCACCGGCTGAGCACCTTCAAAGCGGACTTCACGACGTCCTCGACCGAATCCACCAACGCGGTGGGGCTCTCACTGAACGCCGCCCGCACCTCGGCGGGCGAGTACCCGAGGTTCTCGAGCGCCGACCGCGCTTGCGACAACGCGTCGGGGGCCGAGCCAACGACCTGAAGGTCGGGGACGTGCAGCCTCTCCTTGAGGTCGAGGATGATCCGCTGTGCGGTTTTCCTACCGATCCCCGGCACCGATGAGATGCCGGCAACGTCGTCGGTCGCGAGCGTGCGGCGGAAGTCTTCCGGGGTGAATGCGGAGCACACCTGGAGGGCGACCTTGGGGCCGACACCGGACACGGACAGCAGCGCCTCGAAGATCCCCTGTTCCGCCGGGGTAAGGAATCCGTACAGGGCAAGCATGTCCTCACGCACGTGCGTATGCGTCCACAGCCGCACGGTCCCACCCTCGGGAGGAAGTGCGGTCAGCGTCGTCGTCGAGCACGACACCCTGTAGCCGACCCCTGCGACGTTCACGAAGCAACCGTCGGGCGATTTGGCCGCGACCGTTCCTTCGACGAACCCGATCATCTAGTGCACCTCCGCACAGCTAGCGTCAACATCCAGAGCGCCACTGCGCTGCGAGGGCAAGGCGCGAGGAGCCGAGCGTACCGGGGAGTACGTGAGCGACGAGCAACGCAGCCATCGTCGACCGAGCCATCTGAGTCGCGGCGGGCGAAGCGATGCTGCGGCGAAGATGGCGAGGCTCAGGGGCGCTCTGGTGAGATGACTAGTTGTGCGGGGGTGCACTAAGTGCCTCCTGTATCGCGCGGTTGAGTCCGCTCGAGTTCAACATGCAGATGGCCAGAGCGCACGCATCTGCGGCATCGGCCGGCTTGGGTGGCTCGCTCATCCCGAGGAGGCGAACCACCATGTCCTGAACCTGACGCTTGTCCGCCGCCCCGTAGCCAGCCACCGAGCTCTTCACCTCGGTCGGCGTGTGGTGAGTGACCACCAGAGCGTGCTCCGCCGCGGTCGCCAGGATCACCCCCGACGCCTGTCCTACGGAGATGGCGGTCCTGACGTTGGCGTTGAAGAAGACACGTTCGAGGGAGAGTCCCTGGGGCGAATAGGCCACGATCACGTCGATCAGCTCGAGACGCAGCGACAGCAGACGCTCGGCGATCGGGTGCTCCTTCCGCGTCCGAATCACCCCGTGGGTCACCGCCCGCAGCTTGCCCGCCGAGCGTTCGACGACGGCAAAGCCGGTCGTGGTCAGGCCGGGGTCGATGCCCAGAACCCGCGTGACCTCCGGTCGCGCAACCCCTCGGCCGCCCACGGCGGCGCCACCCATCGAACGCATGTTCGTAGGTTACTTCAGGCGTGCGACACCCGCGCGGATTTGGATAATTCGGCATCCTCGTCCCGGCATCGCTTCGCCCGCCAGAACTCGGACGCCTCTAAGAGGCTAGTGAGGCGAGGACGTCGTCGGAGATGTCGAAGTTGGCGAAGACCTCCTGGACATCGTCGAGCTCGTCGAGCTCGTCGATCAGGTTCAGGACCTTCTTGGCATCGGAACCCTCCACCGTGACGGTGGTCTTAGGGATCATCGTGAGCTCGGCCGATTCGACGGTCATCCCGGCCCCCTCGAGCGCATCGCGCACCGCCTTCATGGCGTCGGTCGGGGTGATCACCTCGATGGATTCTTCCGACGGCCGGACGTCCTCGGCCCCCGCGTCGGCGGCGATCAAGAAGACGTCGTCCTCGCTCGTGGAGGCGGCCTCGACGACCACGAGACCCTTGGACTCGAACATCCACGCGACCGCACCGGGCTCGGCCAGCTTCCCGCCGCGACTGTTGAACGCAGAGCGCACATCCTGCGCGGACCGATTCCGGTTGCTGGTCAGGCACCTGACGAGAACCGCGACCCCGCCGGGTCCGTACCCCTCGTACGAGGTCTCCTCATACGTTTCGCCCTGGAGCTCGCCGGTCCCGCGTTTGATGGCTCGTTCGATGTTGTCGTTGGTTACGGAGTTGGCCTTCGCCTTCTGAACCGCGGTCGCGAGCGTCGGGTTTCCCTCGATGCTGCCGCCGCCTTCGCGCGCGGCGACCTCGACGAAGCGCAGCAGCTTCCCCCACAGCTTCGCTCGCTGCGCGTCCTGGGCACCCTTCTTGCGCTTGATCGTGGACCACTTGGAATGTCCAGACATCTAGAGCACCAGCCCCTCAGCGTCTTCGCAGGAACATCGCTCGGCCATCTCGACGAAGAGTCTATGGACCCGCCCGTCGTCGGTCATCTCCGGATGGAAGCTGGACGCGAGCAAGTTTCCTTGTCGCACGAACACCGGCGCTCCCTCGTGCTCCGCGAGCACCTCGACATCCTCCCCCACCGCCTCGATCGACGGCGCACGGATGAACACCGCGTGGAGGGGCTCGACGAAGCCCTCGACGTGGAGATCGGTCTCGAAAGAATCGACCTGACGCCCGTAGGCATTGCGCCTGACGCTCACATCGAGCGCCGGGACGCGGAAGGGAGCATCTTCTCGGCCAACGACCTCTCGGGCGGGAACGATGAGCCCGGCGCAGGCCCCGTAGACCGCCATACCCGAGTCGATGCGCTCCCTCAAAGGACCCAGCAGATCGAACCGGTCGAGGAGCTTCCCGATCGTGGTCGACTCACCACCGGGGATCACGAGCGCATCGACCCCGGCCAGCTGATCGTCACGCTTGACCAGCACCGCGGTGGCACCGGCAGCTTCGAGCGAGCGGGCATGTTCGCGCACGTCACCTTGCAGGGCCAGCACGCCGACCTTCATTACCAGCCTCGTGTAGCCAGACGTTCGGCTTCAGGGATGTCCGAGATGTTGATCCCGACCATGGCCTCACCGAGCCCATGCGAGATCTTGGCGATCATGTCCGCGTCTTCGTAATGGGTGGTGGCATCGACGATCGCCCGGGCGCGCGCTGCGGGATCACCGGACTTGAAGATCCCCGAGCCGACGAACACCCCGTCGGCCCCCAGCTGCATCATCAGCGCGGCGTCTGCGGGGGTCGCGATCCCACCCGCGGTGAACAGCACCACGGGGAACCTTCCGGTCTCGGCGATCTCGCGTACGAGGTCGTACGGGGCGCGGAGCTCCTTGGCCGCGGCCATCAGTTCCTCGCCCCCCAGCGTCGCGAGACGCTTGGTCTCGGAGGTGATCGAGCGCATGTGGCGCACCGCTTCGACGACGTTGCCGGTTCCGGCCTCGCCCTTCGAACGGATCATCGCCGCGCCTTCTCCAAGACGGCGTAGGGCTTCTCCGAGATTCGTTGCGCCGCAGACGAACGGCACCGTGAAGTCCCACTTGTTCACATGGTTGGCCTCATCCGCGGGCGTGAGGACCTCGGACTCGTCGATGTAATCGACGCCGAGCGACTGGAGCACCTGGGCTTCGACGAAATGTCCTATGCGGCACTTCGCCATGACCGGTATCGACACGCAGTCGATGATCCCGGCGATCTTCTCGGGATCGGCCATGCGGACGACCCCGCCCTCCGCGCGGATGTCTGCGGGGACGCGTTCGAGCGCCATGACGGCTACCGCGCCGGCGTCCTCCGCGATCTTGGCCTGGTCGGCGTTCGTGACGTCCATGATCACGCCGCCCTTGAGCATCTCGGCCAGGCCCCGCTTCACCCGTGCAGAGCCCGTCTCCCTCTGGGTGTCGGACATCCTCGTGTTCCTTCCGTACGTTGCTGCGGTCGCGGCCGGATCCCGGCCCGCGCTTGTCGGGGCTCCGAACGGGAGCCCGGCCCAATCCTACCGCCGGAGGGACTTGGAGACCGAGACCATGCCCTTGACCTCACCGACGTCGTTGGGGATCAGCTCGATCCAGATCGGCCCCTCGGCAAAGACGAGAAGCTCGCCCTTGGTGTCGGTGAAGACCGGAGCGCCCCCCTCCTTCTTGATCGCCCACGTCCCCTTGATGACCTTTCCATCCCGGAACAACAGGACCTTGCCGGTTCCCGTCAACGTGATGTCGGGCGATGGGTTCCCGGCGACGTCGACGATCGTGTCGGAGTTGTCCACCTGCACCAGTTGAACGAGAACGTTGGGCACCGCGATCTGGGTGCCGGCATCGCTCATGAATGGTGCGCCCGCTTCGTACCGGGCCCAGGCTTCTCCCTCCCACCGGTATTCGATCGTGTTGGAGGCGGTGAAGTTCATGCTCACCGACCGAGCCTTCTTCGCCTTGTTGGCGATCTCACCGAAGGTGAAGATCCCTTCCGCCGGCGCTTTGACCTTTCCCTCCATCGCAGCCTTGCGCAGGATCTTGGTGTTGGCGAACAGATCGTGGACGCCCAATCCCACGCGGAACAAACCGCCGGTCGTGTTCTCGACGAGATAGAGGATGCCCCTCTCGCCCATCTCGTTGGTCACGATCTGGTTCGACCCCGATGCCGCGATCAACGAGGTGAAGGGAAGGGCGATCTTCGGGTCGTCGAAACGCCCGCTTCTCACGGAACCGACGACCTCAGACTCGCCACAGTGGAAGATCGCCATGAACCTGGTGATCCCGCCCTCGACGCGCTCCTCGAAGACGATGTCGGCCATCTCGAGGCCGGACTGCGGCCGAGCGGCCGGGTCGTTCTCGACCTTCACCGCGACCGCGGGGCGCTTCAGGTTGAGTCCGCCGGGGGGTTCCTGGCCGGTGAGGGGACAGGTCGGGTCGGGGGTCGGCGTGGGAGACGCCGTCGCCTCGGCGACCGGATCCGGGTTCTCTTCATCGGAGCTGCAGGCAGTCACGACGAGTGCGCCTGCGAGGACGGCCGCTAGAAGAACGGCGCGCTTACTTCTCATAGGAGAAGGATCCCTTCACTTCGCCCACGTCACTCGGCACGAGCTCGATCCATACAGACCCCGGAGCGAACACCATCTGGTCGCCGGACTTCGTTTCGAACCTGACCGGAGCGTCGGCCGACTCTCGGACCCACGTCCCGACGATGGCGCGGCCGTCGCGGAACAGTACGGCGCGGCCCGAGCCGGTGTCGTCCTCGATCTCGATCGATGGGTTTCCGGCGGAGTCGACGATGGTGTCGGAAAAGTTGACGGTGTGCTCTTCGACGATCACGTTGGCCGGCGCGATCTGTCCCCCGGCCTCGGTAACAAATGGCACGCCGTCCTGCGAGCGGTTCCAGGAACCGTCCGAGTAGTCGTAGGTGATCGTGCTGGCTCCACCAAAGTTGAGCGTGATCGTGGACGCCTTCTTGCCGCTCGCCTCGAGGTCGCCGAACTTGAACATGTCTTCGGGAGGCGGATCCGAGTATTCATCGGCCGCGGCCTTACGAAGCTTCGCCGAGTTCGCGTAGAGCGTGTGCTCCGAGCTGATCCCCTCGCGGGGAACCCGCTCCATCGCATCCTCGGCCGCCATTTCCGTCAGCGCGACGATGTCTGCCTCGGCCAGGGCGTCGAGAACCGGTTGGTTCGCGCCCGAGAACCCGAGGATCCTGGTGATCGGTTCGACGAGCGACGGATCCACGATGCGGGCACTGCGAACCGGGCCGCCTTTCTTGGTGTCGTTGCAGTGGAAGATCGCCATGAACCTGGTCTCGCCGCCCTCGACCAGCTCCTCGTACACGAGATCCGCATCCTCGAGTCCCGAGAGCGGTCGGGCAACCGCCGCGTTCTCGATCTTGATGGCGACCGCGGCGCGCTCGACAAGCGCCTCATCGTTGGGTTCCTCCCCGGTCAACGGGCACGTGATGGGATCGTCCTTGCCGATGATCGGGAGGCTATCGATGCCGCCACCCTTGAGAAGGAAGAACGCCCCGGTCGCGAGGACGAGCACCCCTCCTCCGATCGCCGCAGCCTTCTGCTTGTTGGACACGCGTCACTCCTCTTGGATCGATTGCTTGCGAGCTTCCGAGATGCCCGCAGAGACCGCCTTCTGGGGGCTCGGGTCCCGCCGGGGATAGATGCCCGGCAAGCGGGTGGCGGGGTGGATTCTCATCGCGAGAGTCGTTCAGCGGGCGAAGTTATCACGCCCCCAAGGCCCCACAACGGCAATCGGACCACGGCCTGGGTGCAGACGCCTCAGAGATCTTCCAAGGCAGCGATGCGGGCGTCGCGGGGCCGGTGCCAGCGGCCGTCACAGGCGAACCAGAGCGGTTCGTGGCGGCCGGAACGGGCCTCGGCCTTCCCGATCGCCGCCACCATCCCGGG
>JBKJZQ010000052.1:0-6691 GCA_046715095.1 Actinomycetota bacterium
CAGCCCGCAGCTGGCTAAGGATGTCCAACAGCTGCTTTTGGAGTTCGGCGTCGTCACACGGCAATCACGTAGTTCCAGGGGCGAGATAAAGGTCTACATCGGGAACCGACGGGACGCGCGACTGTTCGCCTCGAGAGTCGGGTTCTGGGGGCGCAAGCAGGTGAAGTTGCTCGGCGAGCTCGCGTCCATTCCAGTTTCGAGCTCCGCGATGTCGCACGATCATGTTCCGTCCATCGCCGACTACATCAGGCAGGACTCCGGCGCGCGCGGCAAGGATCGCGAGTGGCTGTCGAAGCACAACATCGATCGGATCGAACGCTGGGAGCGCGACGGGGACGAGATCCTGGCTCGCATCCCGAACGATGAGGTCAAGAGGGTTATCGAACCCCTCGTGACCGGCGATTACTACTACGCAAAGGTCACCTCGGTCGACGATGCCGGTGTTCAACCCGTGTACTCGATCCGGGTGGATACCGATGACCACGCGTTCATCACCAACGGGTTCATCAGTCACAACACCGAATGCCGGTTGTCGAAGCTGTCGATGGAACTTCTGCGCGACATCGGCGAAGAGACCGTTGATTTCGGGCCCAACTACGACGGCGACACCACCGAGCCTCTGGCGCTTCCGGCGCGCTTCCCGAACCTTCTCGTTAATGGGTCGACGGGGATCGCGGTTGGGATGGCGACGAACATCCCGCCTCACAACTTGCGCGAGGTGTCCGACGCGGTTATCGAGGTGCTCGAGAACCCGGAGCTCCAGCTCGACAAGGCGAAGATGCTCGAAGCGGTGATGAAGCACGTGAAGGGTCCCGACTTCCCGACCGGCGCGCTGATCGTTGGGCAGCAGGGCATCAGGGATGCGTTCGCCACCGGCCGCGGTTCCGTGAAGATGCGCGCGGTCTGCGAGGTCGAGGAGGGTCCCAAGGGCAACCCCCGGATCATCGTGAGCGAGCTGCCGTACCAGGTGAACAAAGCGCGCCTGGCCTTGAAGATCGCCGAGATGGTGAATAAGAAGGAGATCGAGGGCATCGCCGACCTCCGTGATGAGTCCTCTCGCGACGGGATGCGCTTGGTCATCGACCTCAAGAAGACGGCCGTCCCACAGGTCGTTCTGAACACCCTCTACAAGCGCACGCAGCTACAGGACAACTTCGGCGTCAACATGCTGGCGCTCGTCGATGGGATACCCCGGACCCTGAACCTCGCCGACGTCATCGACGAGTACGTCAAGCACCAGGTCGACGTCATCGTGCGGCGCACGAGGTTCCGCCTCCGTAAGGCCCAGGACCGCGCTCACATCCTCGAGGGACTGATCATCGCCCTCGACCACATCGAAGAGATCATCCAGCTGATCCGGAACGCGGCCGACACGGCGGAGGCCCGCCAGGGACTGATGGCGCGCTACGGGTTGAGCGTTCCGCAGTCGGATCACATCCTCGACATGCCCCTCAAGCGCCTGACCGCCCTCGAGCAGGACAAGATCCGTGACGAATACGGTGCCCTGCAACAGACGATCAAGGAACTGCAGGCGATCCTGGCCGACCCCTCCAAGGTCCGGGCGATCATCGCCGATGAGCTCCGGGAGCTGAAGGACAAGTTCGGCGACGACCGGCGTACGAAGATCGTTCCCGACGAGGATGAGTTCGACATCGAGGATCTCATCGTCGACGAGGACCTCGTGATCTCGGTGTCGCGCGACGGCTATATCAAGAGCGTTCCGCTCGACACCTACAAGAGCCAGGGACGCGGGGGCCGGGGAGTCCGCGGGGCATCGCTCAAAGAGGGCGACATCGTCGAGCATCTCCTCACCACGACCGCGCACAGCTACCTGTTGCTGTTCTCGAACACCGGGCGCGTCTACCGGATCAAGGCTCACGAGATCCCGAAGCGCGACCGCACCGCGCGCGGCACCGCGGTGGTCAACGTCGTGCCGATGCGCCCCGAGGACAAGGTTGCGGCGCTCATCGACACGCGCGACTACGAGACCAACCGGTTCCTCTTGATAGCGACCAGGAAGGGCATGGTCAAGAAGACGCTCTTCCGCGAGTACGACTCGTCGCGCAAGGAGGGGATCATCGCCCTGAACCTCAAACCGGGCGACGAGGTCGTCAGGGTCCAGCCGACGTCGGGCAAGGAAGACGTGTTGTTGCTCTCGCATCTCGGCAAGGCGATCCGGTTCAAGGAGGACCACGTGCGTCCTATGGGCCGCACCGCCACCGGCGTCATCGGGATCCGGCTCGCGGATGTCGACGAGGTCGTCGCGTGCGGAGTGGTCGTCGATGAGACCTACGACCTTCTGCTCGTGACCCAGTTCGGATTCGGCAAGCGGACGCGGCTCAAGGACTTCCCGCGCAAGGGACGGGGCGGCAAGGGCGTGATCGCAGCCAAGCTTACGAAACCGCGCGGTCCGATCGTAGGTGCGGTGATCGTGGCATCCGAGGACGAGGTGTTCATCATCTCGAGCGACGGGGTTGCCATCCGCATGAAGGCGGGCTCGGTCTCGAGACAAGGCCGTCCCGCCACGGGCGTGCGGGTGATGAACCTCGGCGAAGGCAAGAGCATCTCTTCGGTTGCGCTCGTCATGGGCGACGAGCGAGAAGACCCTCAGGGGAAACTGACTTAAGAGGGCGCGTTGACGCCCCATGGGTGTTGGCAGATAGTGGGGCGTTCCGGCCACCGAGGCTGGGGTGGATCGCCCGTCGATCGGTAGCGGGGACGTGCCGGGAACGTCAGGGGAGTCGGTTGGCATCGAGGGAAGAACCTCCGAAGAGGTACAGGACTGAATCCGAATCGGCGAGCGCGTCGGGCGGTCACTTGTCGACCGACGACGAGGCCGGCGGTCCGCTCTTCGATCCGTTGTTCGCGCCCCTGCCCTCCGAGCTGGCCGGTGAACCCGGCCTGACCGACCGACCTCGCTCGCGCGAGGGCAGCTCGAGGAGACGTGAGCTCCCCTCGACCGTGAGGCCGGCCACCGATCAACCAGAGCCCTGGGAAGAGACCGAGTTGCTCCCGCCGCGCAAACGAGCGAAGCGGGAGGTCACGCCGGCGAAGCCGCGACCCCGGCCGGCCCCGGCGAGGTCGCAGAGGGCGCGGGGCCCGCTACGGAAGGTCAAGCGGACGATCACTCACGTCGACCCCTTGAGCGTTTTGAAGCTGTCGCTCTTCTGTTACACGGTCTTCTTCGTGGCTTGGCTGGTCTTCGCCGCGATCCTTTACAACCTCATCGCAGCAACCGGGGTGTTGGATGCGGTCGCCGAGATCGTGAATGCGTTCGGTGATCCTAGTGGGAAGAACCCGTTCGAGTTCACCTTCGGCGTCACGATGAAGTGGGCGATCCTTCTGGGCGTTCTCGGGGTGTTCATCGGGTCGTTGATCAACGCGGTGCTGGCGTTCCTCTACAACGTTGCCAACGACGTCGTCGGTGGAGCTCAGGTCACGTTCTCCGAGAGAGACGAGTAAGCCCTGTCGGACGTGATGATCTCCCTCGATAACGTGACGAAGCGGTACGGGGACGCGTCCGGGGCCGCGGTCGAGGATCTCTCGCTCGACATCTACAGGGGCGAGACCGTCGTGCTAGTCGGCCCGTCCGGGTGCGGCAAGACCACGACGATGAAGATGATCAACCGCCTGATCGAGCCGACCTCCGGATCCTTGACCGTGGACGGGGTCGACGTGCTCCATCAGGACCCGGTGAAGCTGCGCCGGGGGATCGGTTACGTGATCCAGAGCATCGGTCTCCTCCCACACCGCACGATCGCCGACAACATCGGGATCGTCCCTCGTCTGATCGGCTGGGACGACAAGCGGATCCACGAGCGCGTCCAGGAACTCGTCGAGATGTTCCAGCTCGAGAGCGAGATGCTGTCTCGCTACCCGAGTGAACTGTCCGGGGGCCAGCGACAGAGGGTTGGAGTTGCGCGCGCACTGGCCGCGGACCCGCCGGTGATGCTGATGGACGAGCCCTTCGCCGCGGTGGACCCGATCGTCAGGGAGCGGCTCCAGGATCAGTTCCTCGAGATCCAGGCTCGCCTCAAGAAGACGACCGTCTTCGTCACCCACGATATCGACGAGGCCGTCAAGCTCGCCGACAGGATCGCGATCTTGAACGTCGGCGGAGTGATCGAGCAATACGCGACGCCCGAAGAGATCTTGCGTGATCCGTCCAACGACTTCGTGAGAGCGTTCGTGGGTCGTGAGCGGGGGCTCAAGCGTTTGGCCCTGATCAAGGTCGCCGACATCGAGACGGAGGATGGCCCGGTGATTGCTCCGGGGGACCTCGCACCCGCGGCAGTCTCCGAGATGGAGAAGTACGGGCTCGACTGGGCCAGCGTGGTCGATGGAGGCGAGCTCCTCGGATGGGTCGATCGGGCCACGGTTGAGGGCGCGGGCAAGGTGGTGGCTTCCGATGCTCGTCCGTTCAGCGCCTATGTGACGGCGAAGAGCTCGCTGCGGGAGGCCCTCGAGTCGATCGTCACATCCCGCACCCGAGTGGCGGTCGTGGTCACCGAGGGCCAGCGTTACCGGGGGGTCCTCTCGCTCGAAAGGATCTCGAGGGAGATCGTCTCGTGAACAACGAGCTGTTCCGCTGGGACTGGTTCTTCGATCATCTGGATGTGATCGGGCAACTGACCGTCGAGCATCTCCGGCTGACCGCGATCGCGGTCGTGATCGGGTTCGCGATCTCGTTCCCACTGGGGATCCTCGCGTACCGCCACCGGCGCACCTATGCACCGGTCACCGCGATCACCGGGATCCTCTACACGATCCCCAGCCTGGCGTTGTTCATGATGCTGGGCCCCATCACCGGCTTTGTGTCGACGACCACCGCCGAGATCGGGCTCGTCAGCTACACACTGCTGATCATCATCCGCAATACGGTCGCCGGGTTCCACGGTGTGCCCGAGGACGTCAAGGAGGTGGCCCGCGGGATGGGATACACGGATCGCCAGAGCCTGTGGAAGGTCGAGTTCCCCCTTGCCGTTCCGGCGATCGTGGCGGGCGTGCGCATCGCGACAGTCACGACGATCGGTCTGGTGACCGTGACCGCGTTGGTCGGGCAGGGGGGCCTCGGGATCTACATCCTCGAAGGACTCCAACGCTTGTTCTCGACCCAGATCCTCATAGGAGCGGTCGTCTCCATGCTGCTGGCGGTCGTCGCCGATCGCGCGCTCGTGCTGGTGGAGCGCCGTCTCACCCCGTGGTCGCAGTCGCGGGCGCGAGTGGGCGTCCGATGAGCGAGTCAGAGTTCGACCCCCGTAGCCGCAGGCCCTCCGCGATCGGGAAAACATGAGTGGGTTGATCGACTTCTTTACCGACTCCGCGAATTGGAGTGGTTCCGACGGCATCCCCCGGCGGTTGTTCGAGCATCTTCAGATCTCCGGCGTCTCGATCCTCATCGCTCTCGTGCCTGCCGTCCTCCTCGGTCTGTACATCGGGCACACCCGGAGGTTCGAGTTCGTGACGATCTCGATCGCGAACCTGGGACGGGCACTTCCTTCCTTCGCGGTGCTGGCTTTCTTCTTCCCGATCCAGTTGCGGCTCGGTCTTGGCTTCAGCTCATGGGCCGCAGTGGTGGCGATGGTTCTGCTGGCGATCCCACCGATCCTGATCAACACCTATATCGGGGTCCGGGACGTCGAAGGGGACACCCTCGAAGCCGCGCGGGGCATGGGCATGAGCGAGGGGGAGGTGCTGCGAAGCGTCGAGCTTCCCCTGGCGGTGCCGCTCGCGATCGCCGGGCTGCGCACGGCCGCGGTCCAGGTCGTGGCCACCGCCACCCTGGCGGCCCTGATCGCGGGGGGTGGGCTCGGCCGCTACATCGTCGACGGGTTCGCTCTCGGCCCCGACGACGAGGGGGGCGTCTCTAAGCTCCTCGCCGGCGCGGTCCTCGTCGCCCTGCTGGCGATCCTCACGGATGCGCTCCTTGGCCTCGTCGGGCGGGCTCTTTCCCCTCGCACCACCAGCAGCGGGCGGAGGCGGGTCCCCGAGGAACACCTCGAGGTGGCCCCGGCCCCCGACATTGACCGTCCCTCCGAGTAGGCGCTCTGCTACAGCGGTAGTACGACCGCTGACGTAAGGTGGTTCGGTCCTAATGAGGGGGTTGGGAGACCCCCCAGATGCAGGAATGGAGGCGACCCATGCGGAGACCCCGCATTGCCGTTCTCGGGGCGGCCCTCGTAGCGCTCTCACTGCTTGTCAGCGCGTGCGGGTCGGGAGAGGACGACGTAGAAAGTGGAGACAGTGGGGGTGAGTCCAAAGGCAGCATCACCGTCGGTTCGGAGAGCTTCGCGGAAGCTCAGATCGTCGGTGAGATGTACGCGCAGGTGCTGGAGAAGGCCGGCTACACGGTGGAACGGCAACTGAACCTCGGTAGGCGTGAGATCAGGTTGCCGGCGATGGAGGATGGGGACATCGATGTGGCTCCCGAGTACCTCGCGACCCTCCTCTCCGTCCTCGATCCAGAAGCGACCCTCTCAGGTGACCCGGCCGAGGTGGTAGACCTGCTCGAGCCACTACTGGCCGAGAAGAACCTCGAGGTCCTCGATTTCTCTAACGCGGTCGACACCAACGCGTTCGTCGTCTCCCAGGAGACCGCGGACGAGTTCGGTCTCGCGAGCATGAGCGATCTCACGGACGTCGCCGGAGACATGGTCCTTGGTGCTCCTGCCGAGTGTCCCAAGAGACCTTT
>JBKJZQ010000053.1:0-3122 GCA_046715095.1 Actinomycetota bacterium
CGGCGAGTAAGCGTTCCACGTCCACCCGCGGTCACCGCGGGTCCCTCCGCCTGCGTTCGGGTAGCAGACCACCGGGAGCGTCCCTTGGGCCGCGATCTCGATGAGCGAAGTGGCATGAACGGGCTCAGTGCAGTTGAACCCCGCCGCGATCACCGACGGAGCGGCGCCGGCGATGTTCAGCGCGTCTGCGAAGGGGGTTCCGTCGCAGAGGCTGTGGGTGTCCCGGCACGAGAACGAGACCCACGCGGGCACCTCGGGATGGTCCTCGAGGAGCGTGACCAGGGCTTCGATCTCGACGACCGAAGGGATGGTTTCGAGCGCGAGAAGATCGCAACCGGAAGACGCGAGGACCTCGAACCGGTCGCGATGGAACCGGGTCAGCTCGTCGGCCGTGCGACCGTAGTCCCCGGTGTACTCCGAACCGTCGGCGAGGTACGCCCCGTAGGGTCCGACGGACGCGGCCACGACCGGCGCGGGACCGGGGCGCTCTTCGGCGATCTCTGCGGCGGCGTCTTTCGCCAAGCCGACACTCTGGGTCATCAGATCGGCGGCCTGGTCCCGGTCCACGCCGCGTTCGGCGAGACGCTCGAACGTGGCCTGGTAGGTAGCCGACGACGCTACGTCGGCCCCCGCGCGGAAGTAGTCGAGGTGAGCCTGCCTGACGAGCTCAGGCGATCCGAGCAGCGCCTTCGCCGACCACAAGGCGTCGTCGAGATCGAAACCGAACGACTCCAGGTGAGTGGCGAAGCCGCCGTCCAGGATCGCGATCCCGTGATCTTCGATGAACGGCGCCAGCGGGTTCGGCCCGCGTGGGGTCAAGACGAAGCCCGGAGCAGCTCCGCTATCGACTTTTCGATCCCTTCCGCCAGCACGCTGAGATCCGGAGCGGCGTCGTAATCACCGAACAATCCGAATCCGATCGTGCCGGCGTAGGAGAACAGCGCGACGCCGATCGTCGTGTTGTCCGACAGGGGCACGACGGGGTAGACCTCGGCCATCCGGCGACCGAGCGTGTAGAGCGGGAACTGCGGCCCGGGAACGTTGGTGACGACGAGATTGAAAGCCCGCTGCCGGGCCACGAGCCGCGATGCCTGGGCCAGGATCGTGGGGGGCGCGTACTCGCCGAGGGTCGTGAGCAACTGTGCACCCACCGCTTGTCTGGAGGACTTGAGGTCCTTCATCTCCTCGTGCACGATGCGCAGGCGTTCGACCGGATCCTCTTCGTACACCGGCAATGCGGCCCACAGCGACGCGACCCGGTTACCGAGGGCACCCTGCTCGTGGTCGGCGCGCACGGACACGGGCACCATGGCGCGCAGTTCGACGTCGTCGACGCGCTCCCCGCGGGACTTCAAGAGGTACCGGAGACCTCCAGTGACCACCGTGAGCACGACATCGTTCACGGTCCCGCCGAGGGAGTCCTTCACGCGCTTGAAGTCGGCGAGATCGGTAAGAACGGTGTCCCACCGCCTGTGGGGACCGATCGACTGATTCACCGACGACGGGGGTGCCGAGAAACTTCCGCCGATGAATGCCCCGAGCGCCTTGGCTCCTTCGACGAGGCGGTTGGGCAACTTGCCCGGGTCGAGGACCACGCTCTGAAGGGACCGGACGGCCTCGGCCGGCGACGTGATGCGTTCCTTGAGCGCCTCGACGAGGAGCTGGTCCGGCGTCGGTTCCGGGGCGGGGCGCCACTGCTCGACATCCGGCTGCTCAGGGTCGTCGGTCATGTCGAGCAGGATCGTCATGATGTCGGTGCCCGAGACCCCATCGATCAAGCAGTGATGCGTCTTGGAGATCAGCGCGAAACGGCCGCCGGGAAGGCCCTCGGCGAACCACATCTCCCACAGCGGCTTCGAACGGTCGAGCTGCTGCGACATGATCCGGGCGACGAGCCGCTTGAGCTTTTCCTCATCACCGGGGGCCGGAAGGGCGGTGTTGCGAACGTGGTACTCGAGGTTGAAATGCGTGTCGTCGACCCACACCGGCCGGCCCATCCCGAACGGCACGTTCGCGAGCTTCTGACGGAAACGGGGGACCGACTGGAGGCGCCCCCGGACCATGTCGAGGAACTCCTGGTAGTCCGGGGTCGGTCCCTCGAAGATCGCCACGCCGCCGACGTGCATGTGGGTATTCGGCCCTTCCAGGTGGAGGAAGAGCTCGTCGAGAACCTGGAGACGTTCAAAGCGCGCCATAATGGAGCCATCGTAGCCCGAAGGATGTGGGTCGGCCGTTCGTCTCCTGGTGGTGCTCATGTCCCGTTCTCAAGAAGGCCTCGCGCTCATCATCGATCGAGAAAGACTGGATGATGGGCGGATCGCCGCCGCCTTCCGGTCGATCGACCGGAGGGCCTTCGTCCCCTCGAGGTTCCGCCGCGTCGCCTACGAGGACCGTCCGGTGGGGATCCCCGCCGACCAGACCACCTCGCACCCGTCCCTCATCGCCCGGATGATCGACGCCGCCGGGGTTCCCGCTCAAGGGCGCGTCCTCGAGATCGGGACCGGGTACGGGTACCAAACCGCGCTCCTGGCCCGTCTCTGCCGGGAGGTTTATTCCGTCGAGCGTCATTCTGAGCTCGCCGAACGGGCCGAGGCCAACCTGCTCGCCGCGGGGATCGACAATGCGACGGTCGGGGTCGGAGACGGATGGGCCGGGTGGCCGGAGCACGCGCCGTACGACGCGATCGTGGTGTCGGCCGCGGCCTCCGAGGTTCCGGGCGCGTTGCGGGAGCAATTGGCCGAGGGCGGCCGTCTGGTGATCCCGGTAGCCGAGGGCGGGAGCGACAACGTCTACCTGTTCGAGAAGACCGGCGGCGAGACGAAGATCGTGCGCCTGCTTACGCCCGCTCGTTTCGTCCCGCTCGTCCGCGGAGGCCCCGAGTGAGGAGAGCGCGCTCGCGATCGCGGCGCTCCTCATGCTCGTTCTTCCGGCGTGCGGTGGCGACCTTCCGCCCACCGCTGGCCCCCGGTTCGAGTCGCCCGCACCTTCGAGCACGACTCCCGAAGTGTCGCCACGGCGCGTCCGCTTCGCCGCGGTCGCGGATGCAGGCACAGGGGACGAGGCCCAGGCGAAGGTAATGCTGGATAGCAGCGAGGTGCCCTCAGACGATGTCCTCTCGTGGC
>JBKJZQ010000054.1:0-3860 GCA_046715095.1 Actinomycetota bacterium
AACGGCTCCGGGCTCGATCGCGACAAGGGTCGCCCGGCGGACGAGTTTCTGGAGTTTCGGCTCCTCGGAGGCTTCCGGGCTCCATGACACCCAGATCTCGATCGTCGTTCCGGGGTCCGCCATCGGCGACAACCCCTTGAGCCGGTAGAGGCCGATCGAATAGAGCCGTCCGGGTGCGCTCGGTGGCGAGACTTCGCCGGTTTCGTCCGGCTCGACGGCCTGAGGGGACTCCCGGTCATCGGCCGGTGGACCTGCCGGTCGATCCTGACCCGGGGCACCAGATCTGAAGAAGATGAGCAGGATCACCACTATGGGAGCGATGGAGATGAGCGCAAGGTTGCGTACACGTCGCGGCATTCGGAAGATCTCCGTTCTGTAGTGCTGCCGGGGGCACCGATTCAAAGGGATCCACATCCCGAGGAATCCTGGACGCCCCCGGCAGTTCCTAGGTCGTAAGCGGAGGAAGTTCGAGAACTACCCCTGGGTGGATTCTCATCGTGCTCATGACAAGCGGATTGGTTGTCGCGATATGGGGTGTTGCCCGTGAGCGTCTTGTAGCCATCGTCGAGAGTGCTCTGTCGTCGGTGTGTGGCGATCTCGGATGTTGAATCGAGATCAAGGGTCCGCTGCCGTCGAGTCGATCTTCTCCATGATCGTGATCATGGTTCTGGTTCTCGGGGTGGTGGAGATCACGTTCACGCTCTACGCACGCAACGTGATCATGGCCTCGGCTCACGAAGGTTCGCGCGCCGCTGTCGAACTGGGCAGATCAAGTGGCGAAGCCGAAGCCATCGCCATCGAGACCGTTAGAAGGTCGACGGGCAACCTGGTGAAGGATCTCGATGTTGAGGTTGTGGCCCGCACGATCGGGTCTCAGGAAGTAATAACCGTTTACGTAAGCGGAAGCGCCCGTGCGCTCGGACCGGTGCCCTTCCCCATCCAAGTAACGGCAAGATCAACCTCCTCACGAGAAGCCCCGGTCCCGTGAAACCGGACGCGCGCTCGACCGAGGGCGGCCAAGCCGTGATGGAAACGATCCTCTTGGGCTTGGTGCTGATAGTTCCATTGGTGTGGGCGTTGGGGGTTCTGGCCGAAGTGCACAAGGGCGCTCTGGCCACGACGGCCGCCGTGAGAGAGGCGGGGTCTGACGCCGCCCGCTCGACCTCTCTCAAGGACGGTCGGCGAGCCATCGACGAAGCGGTCGCGAGGGCTCTCGCCGACCAAGGGCTGGACCCCTCTCTGGCAGAGGTCACCTGGTCCATCGACCCCTACTTCCGCCGCGGAGGGATCGTCGAAGTTCAGGTTGCCTATCCGATAAACGTCGTCGGTGCTCCTCTGATCGGGTCGGTCTCCGGTCTTTCTGTGTGGGTACGGGCATCCCACATCACCCGGATCGATCCTTATCGGAGCCGGGAGTGACCGGTTCTGAACGGGGGCAGTCGACCGTCCTTGTTCTGGGACTGGCGATCCTCTGTTTCGCCGTCGCCGGGATCGCCGTGGATGGAACCCGCGCGTTCATCTATCGCCGAAGCCTTCAGAACGCCGCCGATTCGGCCGCGCAGGCAGGAGCTTCGCAGCTCGACGCGCTGACGTATTACCGAACGGGAGGCGATGCGGTGATCGTCGACGAACGGGAAGCTCGTCTGGCGGCTGAGAGATCCTTGAACCTGAGAGCCCTTCCAGTGGATGCAAGCTTGGGCATCGACGACTCCGGCGTACAGATCATTCTTCGAGGCGCCGTGACGACGTCGTTCCTGGGGTTGATCGGTATCGGGGAGTTGCCCGTTGCTGTAGAGGCAAGGGCAGAGCCACTCCCCAGCGGCTGAGCGGGACGGTCAAGAAGCGTGTCGCTTTTCACATTGTGGGGGAAGAGGGTCCCCTCAAATTGATTCAAATCGAACGCCATTGCTTGTTCGCCTGCTTTCCGGCCACCTCGATGGACTCGCAGTGCGATACGAACATTTGAAAATAGGGGATCTGCATCTTTCTGACGTAACAATCAACATCCCATCGGGGCGGCTTGGGAATCCTCTAACTCTTGGTGTAAGGATCAACGAGATGACCGTAGATGCGACGATCAGCGAGGATGAGCTGAATCAGTTCACGAATTCCAAGTCAACAGGCGATTCAGGCCTTGTTTTCGCCGTCCGTGAGGATCGACTTCTCGTCGCAAGCAATGGCCTGCGCGGAAGGGGAATTCCCTTGAGAGTGGAGGAGACGACGCTGGGGCAGGGTAGTGCTCTAAACTGCCATTCAGTCCCGCAATCCTTGAGAGATCAGCTGCTCAAGCAGGAGCGACCTGGCCCGTTGAGGCCCCGGCCCGGCTTGCGCGTCCGCCCGGAACGGACTAGGAAGGGGCGTAAGGGCCGTATCCGGGGGCCGTAGTGACTCACGGAAAAGCTTCCAGCAGGCGCTCTTCGCCGGGGATTGCCACCCTCCCTGCGCTGGGGGCCTATAGGGTGGCCACCGGCTTAGGCATAGCAGGGCAACCAGAAGGAGGAGTTTGTGAACAAGAAGGAACTGATCGAGGCGGTAGCCGAGGCGACCGACCAGAGCAAGAAGCTCGCAGGCGACGTCGTAGACGCGTTCATCAGCACCGTCCAGGGCGCCGTCACCAACGGCGACCGTGTGTCGCTCCCGGGCTTCGGCACCTTCGAGCGCCGTCAGCGCTCCGCCCGTACCGCCCGCAACCCTCGCACCGGCGAGCCGATCCAGATCGCGGCCGCCAAGGTGCCCGCGTTCAAGGCCGGTTCGGCGTTCAAGGAGTCCGTCAACAAGTAAGCAAGCCGTCGAGACGGTCAGAAAGGCCCCGGGCTAACCGGGGCCTTTCCTGTTCTGGACGTCCGTACCGTGGACGACGAGATACCAGTTGGAAGCCGTGCACGGTACATTCATCTCATGAAACGAACGATGGCAGGGGGCTCCTACAGAGGGCCCGTCGCACACGAACGCCAGACGCGCACGATCAGGCTCATGCAGATCCTGTTCGTTCTGATAGCGGTGGGCCTCGGTGCCTACGCGCTCGCGACCTTAAGATCCGCCGAGGGCGACCTGATCGGCGGCCGCCACGACCCGGGCAACGCGCAACCGATCGTTCTTGTGGTGCTCGCCGCCGGTTCTCTCGCAGCGGCAGGAGCTCTCGGTGGGAAGGGCGTCCGGATCCCCACACCGGCACGACTCGAGGAGCTGGTGGGGCGGGCGGAGAATGCCGCCGTGGAACGCGCCGAGCAGATCGCCGCCGAACCCCGGCCGGACGAACAGATCGGTTAGGCCGTCAGTCGACGCAGCAACGCGGCCGTCTGAGAGCCGCTCCCGGGATCCGTCTCGAGGAAGCGGTCGATGTCCTCCGGGGTGTCGAGATCGAGCTCCAAACGTTCCAATGGAAGCACCGAGCAACGAAGCCGCGCTACTTCAGCCGCGCGTACGTGCTGCACGAGGCTTCCCGCACCGAACCGGGGGGCGATGACCTCGGGCGGACCCAGGTAAAGAGCGTTCGTACCGCCGTCGCCCTCGGACGGAACCACGACAACATCGGAAACCTCACCGGTGTCCGAGATGTCGAGAAGATCCTCCGATGTGGCCAACGGAATGTCGGATGGAAGAACGGTGACCGAAGACGCGCCGAGGGCCGACAGCGCTCTCGCGGCGGTCAAGACGGCGTCGTTGAGGCCGGTGCCTTCGTCTCTCATCGTTTCGAGTCCCGCGTGGAGCGCGCGTTCGATGACCTCTTGGTCATCGCTGACCACCCACCACTTAAGGTGGGTGGCTGAAGCACAGAGGGCAAGAGCGTCTTCGAACAGCGCGGTCGCGATCAAGAGACGCTCGTCGGCACCGAAGCGCGGCGATAGTCTGCTCTTGGC
>JBKJZQ010000055.1:0-11290 GCA_046715095.1 Actinomycetota bacterium
GTGGTGTTCACGCTCCCCGGGGTGACCTGGGAGGACGTTCAGACCTTCGAGCCGCCCGAGCTGCTTCGGCTCGCGGAGTCGGGCGCGGCCGGTTCGATGTCGGTGCGCACCAACTCGTCGAGGACGACCTACGCGTCGGGCTTCGCCACCATCGGAGCGGGTGCCCGGCTCGATGGGGGAACGATAGCGGGAGCACCGGTGGGGTCCCTGGGAACCGAGGGAGCCTTCGAGGTCGACGTCCAGGTCGCCGGCACGAGCGAGATCGAGGAGCTGGCCGGCGATGCAGGCTACGGGGCGGTGGGCGGCGCGCTCGCGTGGGCGCTCGAGCGCCCCGTGATCGCGATCGGGAACGGCGATCCAGGAGTGCCTCCTCCGGCACCGTTTCGCTACGGCCGGTACACGCTCCTTACCGCGATGAACCCGGACGGGATCGTTGAACTGTCCGCTACCGGTCCATCACTGCTCGAGGTCCACGACGGCGCCCCCTTCGGCGTGCGCACCAACCAGGCGGCCCTCGAAGAAGCACTCGATGCCGCGCTCGAGCAGTGCGCGGTGATCGTCGCCGACCAGGGGGACCTCCTGCGCGCCGATCTTCTCGCCGGCATCAAGGACGAGCCGCTGGACCGTCAGCGCGAAGAGGCCCTGCTGCGAGCCGACGATGTCCTCGCTCACATCAGCGCACAGCTGGATCCGTCGAGGGATCTGTTGCTCGTGGTGTCGCCGACCTCACCGGCGTGGGAGCCGGTCTCCCGCCTCGGTGTCGCGGTCGCGGTCGGTCCCGGCTTCGTCGGGGACGACACCCTCGAGTCGGCGTCGACGAGACGAACCGGCATCGTGACGCTCCCCGACATCGCCCCAACGATCCTCGACTTCCTGCACCTCGACCGTCCGGATGCGATGAACGGACGCCCGTTCGTATCGGTTCCTACCGAGGGCGACCCTATCGAAGCTGCGGTGGATCTCGATGCCGAGAGCGTGTTCATCGACGGGGTCAAGAATGGGATCAATGCCACGTTCGTGTTATTCCAGATCGCGGTGTACCTCCTCGCGCTGCTGCTGTTGTCGTGGAGGGAACGGAGGAGGCACGAGGCTGCCGGTGCCGCTCTCGGGAGGACGCTCGAAGCCGCCGGATTGGGGATCGTCGCCTTCCCGATCTCGACCTTCCTGGCCGGGGCCCTGCCCTCCCACGATCTCGGCCTCCCTCCCAACGTGCTCGCGATCGTGGGCATCGACGCGGTGCTGGTAGCGGCGGTGTGGCTCGTCCGCAAGCCGGCGCTCGATCGGTTGCTCGTCATCAGCGCGGGAACCCTGGCGTTCCTGTCGCTCGATCTCATATTCGGCTCGCGCCTGCAGATGAACACGGTCTTCGGCTACTCGCCGATCGTCGCGGGGCGGTTCTCGGGCGCAGGAAACATCTCGTTCTCCGTCCTCGCCGCGACCGCGGTGCTGACCGCAGCGCTCATCGTGCACCGGTGGGGAACCGGTCGCCGGGCGCTCGGCCTCGCCGCGCTCCTGTTCCTCGTCGTCATCGTCGTCGACGGCGCGCCCCAGTTCGGGAGCGATGTCGGCGGCGTGATCGCCCTCGTCCCGGGGTTCACGATCACGTGGATGCTCCTGGCAGGGATCCGTCCGAGCCTCCGGACCCTGGGCATCGCGCTCGTGGGAGCGATCGTGGTGACCGGGATCTTCCTCGCGATCGATCTGTCTCGTCCTGCCACGGCGCGGACGCACCTCGGCAGGCTGTTCGAGGACGTCAGGGCGAGGGGGACGGGCATCCTGTGGGACACGATCACCCGGAAGGCAGAGGCGAACCTAAGGGTCTTCCGGACCTCGATCTACACGCTGTTCGTGCCCCCGGCGCTCGGCGCGATGGCGTGGCTACTCAGGCGGCCGGTGGGGCAGTGGCACGAGATGGCCGCTCGCTATCCGAAGCTGTGGCAGGGGATGATCGCCGGTCTCGTGGTCTCGTTGTTCGGGTTCGCGACCAACGACTCCGGCATCGTGATCCCGGCGGTCATCCTGTCGTTCCTCGTTCCGACCGCGCTGCTCATCCACCTGTTGATCGGTAAGGTGATCCCCGAATGAGCGCCGCGATAGGGAAAAAATGAGCGGAGAGCAGGCGCTCGTGGTTCTCGGTGGCGTCCTCTTGGGGGGAGCCCTGGCGGGGTGGGTCATCCGCCGCCGGATCGATCGTGCCCCGAGGATCCTGATGAGGACCAACGTGACCGGAGCGCGCGTGCCCGCGGTCCTCGGCGAGGCGGTGCTCGTGGGCACGGCCGGCGTCGTGGCCTGCATCGTCGCCGGCAGCCTCGCCGGATGGGACGTCCTCGAGGGGGTGCGGGTGCCGGCGGCGCTCGCCGTGGTCGTGGTCATGATGGCGGCCGCGGGGCGGTGGGACGACCTCCGCGGGGACGAGCGGCCACGGGGGTTCGGGGGCCACCTCGGCGCGCTGAAGGGGGGCCGGATAACCGGGGGCCTGGTGAAGATCGCGGCGGGAGGGGCGGCCGGGCTCACCTGTGGCCTGATCCTTTCCGGGGACCTCTTTACGGTGCTCGAAGCGATCTTCCTCGTGGCGCTGAGCGCGAACCTCCTGAACCTCCTTGACCGGGCGCCAGGCCGGGCGGCCAAACTCTGGATCGTGCTGGCGGTCCCGCTGTTCGCCTTCGGCGAGCCCGGGTGGGCGATCGCCGCATCGGGCATGCTCGGTGCCGTCTTTTGCCTGCTTCCTTCCGATCTCGGCGAGCGAGCGATGCTCGGCGACATGGGCGCGAACCCTCTGGGGGCCGCCGTGGGGCTTGGCCTGCTGGTCTCCCTCGAGCGCCCCTACCGGGTCGCGGCGATCCTCGTTCTGCTCGCCCTCAACCTCGCGTCCGAGCGGTATTCGTTCTCTACGATCATCGAACGCAACATATTTCTGAAGAAGTTGGACAGGATCGGCCGGAAATGATGTCGCGCGCGTGCTAATTTGTGATGACCGCCACAGAAGGACCCGCTCGGGCGTTGCCATGCCCGAACCCGGATCGTTCCGCGTCGGTCGATATCCATTTTGGCGACCTGTGGCGGCCGTTGTGAGAGCAGCGGACAAGATCTAGCGATTCGTCTCGACGAAGCGCAAGACAAGAAGGAGGTCCTGTGGCGAAGCACATCTTCGTGACCGGAGGAGTGGTCTCGAGCCTCGGGAAGGGCCTCACCGCCGCTTCTCTTGCCCGGATCCTCAAGCATCGCGGGCTGCGGGTCATGATGCAGAAGCTCGACCCCTACATCAACGTCGATCCCGGGACCATGAACCCCTTCCAGCACGGCGAGGTCTTCGTGACCGAGGACGGCGCCGAGTGCGACCTCGACCTCGGCCACTACGAGCGCTTCCTCGACGAGTCGATGCGCAAGGCCTCGAACGTCACCGCCGGCGCCATCTACTCGAACGTCATCTCGAAGGAACGCCGGGGGGAGTACCTGGGCGACACCGTCCAGGTGATCCCTCACATCACCAACGCGATCAAGGACCGGATCCTGAGCCTCGCCGAGGACTCGGGGGCCGACATCCTCATCACCGAGATCGGGGGCACGGTCGGTGACATCGAGTCGCTGCCGTTCCTCGAAGCGATCCGCCAGCTGAAGGGCGAGCTCGGCCGGGACGACACCTGCTACATCCACGTCACGCTCGTCCCTTACATGGCCCCGGCGGAGGAGCTCAAGACGAAGCCGACGCAGCACTCCGTCAGAGAGCTCCGCAGTATCGGGATCCAGCCCGATGTCATCGTGTGCCGATCGGACCGGCCGATAACCCCGGATCTCAAACGGAAGATCTCGCTCCTGTGTGACGTCAAGACCGATGCGATCGTCTCGGCGGTCGACTCGCCGAACATCTACGAGATCCCCTTGGTGCTCAGGGACGAAGGGCTCGACGACTTCATCGTCGACCACCTCCGGATGGAAGACGTGCCGGCACCGGACCTCGTCGGCTGGCGTGCGCTCGTCGCCAAGATGGAGGCGGCCACCAAGCCGTGCCGCATCGGTCTGATCGGCAAGTACGTCAAGCTCCCGGATGCCTATCTGTCGGTGGTCGAGAGCCTGAGGCACGCCGGGTTCCACCACGATTCGCAGGTCGAGATCGAGTGGATCGCGTCCGACGACCTCGAGACCGCCGACCTCGACGAGGTCCTGGGCCCACTCGACGGGATCCTCGTGCCCGGTGGGTTCGGTGTGCGTGGGATCGAAGGGAAGATCCGGGCGGTGCAGTACGCCCGCGAGAACAGGATCCCGTTCCTCGGCATCTGCCTCGGCCTCCAGTGCGCGGTGATCGAGTTCGCGCGGAACGTCGCGGGGCTCGAGGGAGCCAACTCATCCGAGTTCGAAGCCAACTCGCCGTCCCCAGTGGTCGACATCCTCGCGGGCCAGGACCTTGACAAGCTCGGCGGGACGATGCGCCTGGGCTCCTATCCCTGCCGGATCACCGCGGGCTCCCGAGCAGAGGATGCTTACGGGTCCGAGCTGGTGTTCGAGCGCCACCGCCACCGCTACGAGGTCAACCCACGGTTCAGAAGACGCCTCGAGGACGCCGGGCTCGTGTGCTCCGGTGAGTCCCCCGACGGGACCCTCGTCGAGATCGTCGAGCTCAAGGACCATCCGTGGTTCGTGGCCGGGCAGTTTCACCCGGAGTTCAAGAGCCGCCCGGACCGTCCCCAGCCTCTGTTCCGGGACTTCGTCGGAGCGGCGATCGTCCACCGGGGCGAGGTCGTCGATGTTACCGAGCCGGCCCCCGAACCCGTCCGGTCCGACTCTTAAGGGACGGTCACCTGTTGCCGGCACGGCGCTCGGGATAGGGTCGGAGGCATGAGGGTGGGGGTTCCGCGCGAGCTGAAGGACAACGAGTACCGGGTGGCGATCACGCCCGCCGGGGTCCGGGAGCTCGTGGTCGCCGGTCACGAGGTGATCATCGAGCACAACGCCGGGACCGGCTCGAGCATCCAGGACGCCGCCTTCGAGAGCGCCGGCGCCAAGATCGTCCCCGATGCCGACACCGTGTTCGCCGATGCCGACATGGTTCTCAAGGTCAAGGAACCGATCGAGGAGGAGTTCCACTGCCTCCGAGACGGCCTGATCCTCTTCACGTACCTCCATCTGGCGGCCAGTGAGGCGGTGACCCGGGCGTTGATCGAGTCGGGAACCTCCGCCATCGCCTACGAGACGGTCGAGCTGCCCGACCGTTCGCTCCCGCTCCTGGCCCCGATGAGCGAGGTCGCGGGTCGCATGGCTCCCCAATGCGGCGCCCACTACCTCGAGCGCGAGAACGGGGGCAAGGGTGTCCTCCTCGGGGGCGTCTCGGGGGTCCGGCCCGCTCGTGTCGTCGTGATCGGTGCCGGGATGGCGGGACAGAACGCCGCCTGGATCGCCCAGGGCATGGAGGCTGAGGTCATCATCCTCGACAAGAACATCAACCGGCTAAGGGACGTCGACCGCATCCACCAGGGAAAGATCAAGACCCTCGCCTCGAGCCGGCTCTCGGTTGAGGAAACCGTGACGGCCGCCGACCTCGTGATCGGCGCGGTCCTCATCCCCGGGGCGCTGGCTCCCAAGATCGTGACCGAGGAGGTCGTCAAGGAGATGCAGCCCGGGTCCGTGGTCGTCGACATCTCGATCGACCAGGGCGGCTGTTTCGAGACCTCGAAGATGACGACCCACTCCGATCCCACCTACGTGGTCGACGACGTCGTTCACTACTGCGTCGGGAACATGCCTGGGGCCGTCCCTCACACCTCGACCTACGGCCTCACGAACGCCACGCTCCCGTACGTCGTCGACCTTGCCAACAAGGGCGTGAAGGGAGCCGTGGCCGACGATCCGGCGCTCGGTCTCGGGGTGAACGTCTACCAGGGCCAGATCGTGTACGAGCCCGTAGCGGAGGCGCACGGACTTGAGTCCGTCGAACTCCAAGACCTCCTCTAGGAGGGGCTCGGCCCGGCACGGGCCCGCGACCACGCTCGATCCCTGGATCGAGGAGTTCCTGGCCTACGCTCGTCTCGAGCGGGGACTAGCCGAGAACACGATCGAGGCCTACCGCAGGGACCTGACGTCGTGGCGCGCCTATTGCGTCGCCCGCGGCCTCGATCCGGCAGCCTCGCGGAGCGCAGACATCACCGGGTACCTCGAGGCCTTGCGGACCGGGACGCCGCCGTTCGAGAAAGCGTTCGCCGCGTCGTCGGTGGCAAGGATGCTCGTGGCGGTAAGGGCGCTGTACCGGTTCCTCGTCCGCGAGGACATCCTCGAGATCGATCCGACGACGACCGTGGGGTCCCCGCGCAAGCCCCGCTCGATCCCGAAGGCGATCTCGCTCGAAAACGTCGAAGCCCTGCTCGATGCCCCCCATGACTCCCTCCTCGGCCGCCGGGACCGGGCGATCCTCGAGATGCTCTACGGAGCCGGCATCCGCATCAGCGAGCTCATCGGGCTCGACGTCGACGACCTCGACCTCGACGCGGGCTCCGTCCTCGTCCGGTCGGGTAAGGGGAGCAAATCCCGCCGGGTGCCGGTCGGCCGGGCGGCTCGCAAGGCGGTGGGGGACTACCTGATCCGGTCCCGTCCGGAGCTCCTCAAGCGGTCCAAGTCAGCGGCCTCGGCCGGAGCGCTGTTCCTCAACGCCCGGGGCGGGCGCCTCAGCCGGCAGGGATGCTGGAAGATGCTGAAGGGGTACGCTGGCGGGGTAGGGCTGGGTTCGCGCGTTTCACCCCATACCCTGCGCCACTCGTTCGCAACGCATATGTTGGACGCGGGGGCGGATATCAGGGTGGTCCAGGAGTTGCTCGGACACGCCAGCCTTTCCACCACACAGGTTTACACGCTCGTAAGCGACACGAGGCTGCGGGAGGTCTATCTGGCCTCGCATCCGCGAGCCAAGAGGTAACGCACGTAAACCGGGGACGCCTCGACAGTGAGGCACTGAAGGACACAGAGGGCGATCCTCTCGAGGATCGCCGGAAACAGAGGAGTCCGGGTATGGACGAAAAGAAGATGCAAGAGATCAGGGCCGCGCTCGAGGACGAAAAGGCCTCAGCCGAGCATCAGCTGTCCGAGTACGGGGCCGAGGTGGGTGAAGAGGGCTTCGAGGTCTCCAGCAACGACGGCTTCGCCGACTCCGCCCAGGCGACCACGGAGCGTTCCGAGGTCTTGGGGATGGTCGAGCGACTCCAGGAGACCCACGGCGAGATCGTGGCCGCCCTCAAAAGGATGGATGACGGTACCTACGGCATCTGCGAGAGATGCGGGAAACCCATCGCGGACGAACGCCTCGAGGCCCGCCCAACCGCTCGCCTCTGCCTCGAAGACCAGCAGGTCGTCAACGAGTGACCCTGGTGCGACCCGGCGCCTGCCCCCCAGTCGCTAGCCGCTCCGCCTGCCCCCCAGTCGCTAACCGCTCTGCTCGCGCCGCCTCATGACGGTGCGGGCGGTCGTCCTGGTGGTCCTCGATTCCGCCGGGATCGGAGGGGCCCCCGACGCAGGCGCGTTCGGCGACGCCGGGTCGGCGACCATCCCCAACCTGGCCCGCGCGGTCGGGGGCGTGAAGCTCCCCAACATGGGTGCCCTCGGGCTGGGACGGCTGGCGGACATCGCCGGGGTCCAGCCGGCCGCAGCCCCGAGCGGAGCCTTCGGGGCCATGACCGAGACCTCGGCCGGCAAGGACACGACCACCGGGCACTGGGAGATGACCGGCGTTTACCTGAAAGACCCTCTTCCGACCTATCCGGACGGGTTCCCTCCCGAGGTCATCGAAGCCTTCGAGAAGGCGACCGGGACCCAGGCCCTCGGCAACGTCGTCGCTTCCGGCACCGAGATCATCAAGGCGCTCGGCGCCGAGCACATGGCGACCGGGAAGCCGATCGTCTACACCTCGGCCGACAGCGTGTTCCAGATCGCCGGCCATGTGGATGTGATCCCGCTCGAACGCCTCTACGAGATGTGCCGCATCGCCCGGGCCATCCTCAGGGGTCCCCACGAGGTCGGCCGGGTCATCGCCCGCCCCTTCGCAGGGGAGCCGGGGAGCTTCGCCAGGACCCCCGACCGGCACGACTTCTCGAGGCTCCCCGAGGGGGACACGATCCTCGACGAGATCGTCGGCGAGGGTCTCGAGGTCCGGGGGGTCGGCAAGATCTCCGACATCTTCGCGGGCCGGGGGATCACCTCGTCCCGCCCGACCCGCTCGAACGACGATGGGATCGACGAGATCGTGGCCGAGGTCGGGCGGGTCGGCAGGGGCTTGGTATTCGCCAACCTCGTCGATTTCGATCAGGCTTACGGGCACCGGAACGACCCAGGCGGATACGCCCTGGCCCTCGAACGCTTCGACGAGCGCCTCCCCGAGATCACCGGGGCGATGCACGACGACGACGTCCTTCTCATCACCGCCGACCATGGGAATGACCCGACCACCGCTTCGACCGACCATTCCCGGGAAAGGGTGCCCCTGCTGGGAACCGGCGCCCCGGTTCGGGCGGGGGCCGAGATCGGGATCCGGGAGACGTTCTCCGATTGCGGCGCCACTGTCACCGATCTGCTGGGCTTCCCGACTGCCACCCGCGGGACCTCGTTCGCCCCCGTCCTTCTCGCTCGCTAGCGAGGCCCGGAGCCCTCTCGTCACGTCGCGTTTGTTTGGCCGGTCGTCTCGAGACGACCGGCTTACGATCAGGGGCTTGTTTCCGTTCGGCTCCTCCTGTACAGTCCGGTCTCCAGGAGACTTGTCGATAAGTTCCTAATGTTCTGCGATTCCGTCGAGACGAATCGCTTGTCTGTAGCCCGGGGAGGCCATATGGAGCAAAGCACGCAGGAGGCTTCGAGCCCGCCGATCGACGTTTCGGACCTCACCGACGACATGGGCGAGCGCAAGCCGAGCCCCCCGCGGGCCGATCTGTCGGGGCACACCGGACACCACGCCCGGATCATCGCCCTGGCCAACCAGAAGGGTGGGGTCGGCAAGACCACGACCGCCGTCAACCTGGGTACCGGCCTGGCAGAACGGGGGCAGCGGGTCCTTCTGGTTGATTTCGACCCACAGGGCGGGTGCGCCCTGGGGCTGGGGATCGAGCCGGGGGACCTCGAGCTATCGGTCTACAACGCCCTCCTGGACCGGAATGTCAGCCCCGAGGACACGATCCTGGCGACCAAGGTCGAGAATCTGGACCTCATGCCGTCGAACATCGATCTCTCGGCGGCCGAGATCCAGCTCGTGACCGAGGTTGCCCGGGAGCAGGCCCTCGCCAGGATCCTGACCCCTTTGAGGGATAAGTACGATTTCATCTTGATCGACTGCCAGCCGTCGCTCGGTCTGCTTACGATCAACGCCCTGGCCGCCGCCGACGGGGTCATCATCCCGCTGGAATGCGAGTACTACGCCCTGAGAGGGATGGCCCTCCTGCTCGACTCGATCGAGCGGGTTCAGGAGCGGATCAACCCCGCTCTGGTCGTGGACGGCATCCTGGCCACGATGTTCGACAACCGCACCCTGCACGCCCGAGAGGTTCACCAACGGGTCCAATCGGCCTTCGGGGACCAGCTTTTCTCGACCGTTATCAGCAGGACCATCAGGTTCGCCGAGGCCCCGGTGGTGGGGGAGCCGATCCTTACCTACGCTCCCTCCTCCACAGGCGCCGTGGCGTACCGCAAACTCGCCGAGGAGGTGATGAGCCGTGTCTCGCCGCGCCAGTCTGCCGGGAGCTGATGAGCTCTTCCGGAGAACCAGCAGCCCCGACAGGGCTCCTGAGGAGACCAGGGAAGAAGTAGCTAAGTCTCCAAATCTACAAGTCGCAGATCCGGCGCCGGCCCCGCTGCCGGTGGCGGAGCGACCGGCCACACAGGAGAAGAAGGGGCCCAAGCACGACGAGAAGGTCACGTTCTACTGCACCGCCGACGACCTCACCTCGATCGAGACGGCCCGCCTGGAGCTCCGTGCCAAGCACGGGATCGGGGTCGACCGGGGCAAGATCGTTCGTGCCGCCCTGGCCTACGTCCTCGAGGACTTCGAGGCCCGCTCCGAGGACTCGATCCTCCTGCGGCGGTTGTCCCGCTAGGTACTCATTCCGGGGAGACCCCGGAGCGTTCTCAGGCCCTCGCCCGCAAAGGGCGGGGGCCTTTCCGGTGCTTCGATGGGCTCTACTTATCGCTAAATCTACTTATACAAACGGCCCTAAGCCCACAAGGAAACGAGGGGCCAGCGCCTCTACCAGGGGATATGCCTCGATAGACAGTCGACTTGTCGACAACCCCCCTCATCCACTCATCATTTGAGCGAGAAGTTGACGAATAGACTTCCGACAGTCATGATGCACCGGTGGGGGAGCAACGGGGAGCAACGGCGGCGAAACGGCGCCTGGGCCGGGCCGGAGTGACCGCCCACTGCGAGCTGCCTGATCGGACACGTCGATAGGACACCTCGATAGGAGGTCTTGAGCGGTCGCAGAGGCCCGCAGGCCGGGCCCTCGCCATCAGTAACCCTCAAGTCTTTATGGATACTTTCTCTAAATCTACACTAAACCCTTAGCCCTTGCCGCTGACGTGGCCATTTCGTCATATAATGTCCCTTTCAAGTTCTCCGGGCGGTGTCTCACTCGACCATCGTAATTTTTCAGTCTCCGCAGAGATCCTTCGCGCCCTCGCGAGAGCCGAAGCTTCGTTCGATCTCCGCTACTTTCTGCCGCGGCGCTCTTCTGCCGGCGGCCGCTCGGGGTCGCGCGGGGCGATGAGGGACGGTGGTGACACAGCGACGTGTCTACTTGTCGACTAGGCGACCGCCGCTGGCGGGGTTCTGATCCGGGAGGCCCAGGCACCCGGAGGATCGATCCTTTCCGTCCGGAGGTCTCCGGCAAAACGCGAGCCCCAGGGGGAGCTGCTCGGACGAGGGGTGGGGCGGGCCGGGAGAGGGGACAGGTCGCCTTGAAGGCTTGTCCCCTTGATCCCTTGTCGAGATATCCGATCGTCGATTTATCCCCAAGAAGGATTAGCCCCATAGAGGCATATCGCTAAAGCGTCTTATGTAGGTGAAGACAAAGAGACATAGGTACTTAGCGTTTCGTACATAAGGCGCCGTCACACACGACATAGCACTAAGGATATAAGTCGATAAGACCATAGAGGTTCCAGCCCCGGTCCGGGTCATAGATTTGTCTACTAGTCTATGGCTGCATAACTATCCAGGCAGTCGGCCTATGGATGCTGAGAGTAGTCGGGGAGAGCGAGGATCGGGCCCACCTGGGTCCGCTTGCGCCCCTTACCGGGCCCTGAGCGGTACTGAGCGCCCCTGAAC